>JALOOE010000482.1 GCA_025454565.1 Anaerolineae bacterium | reverse complement strand
CTATCTGGAGGGGCTGTCCCACCTCCAGGCAGGCCGCTGGCAGGAGGCGATCCGCTGCCTCGAGGGTGCGGCGAGCCAGAACCCGGACGACCAGGAGGTCCGCGACGCGTTGGCGGAGGCGCGCTACAAAGCGCAGTTCGATGCCAGCATGACCGTGCGGCCGATGCGCTGGGTTGTGGCGTGGCGCAAGCTCCTCGTGCGGGGGGCGATCGTCGTCTTGGCCGCTGTGGGTGTTTTTGTGGCGATACAGGTCATCCAGCGCCAGGTGGCCCCGTCGCTTGCGGCTGCCCAGGTCGCGCAGCAGTCGACCGCCGCCATTCGGGAGGGCAAGCGTTACCTGGAGGCCGGCAAGCTGCCCGAAGCGCGGACGGCATTTGCCAAGGTGTTGGCGTTGCAGCCGGATAACGAAGAAGCCGCCGAGGGGATAGAGCAGGCCGATCACCTGGAGGCGCTGGAGGCACTTTATAAGGAAGGGGTCGCGGCGCAGGAGGCCGGGGACGCGCAGCTCGCCCTCGAGAAGTACAACACGATCCTGCAGCAGTCTTCGGGCTACAAAGATGCGGTCAAGCGGATCCGTGATATCCGGCAGCGCATGGATGAAGACACCCTCTTTGCGCGCGCCGAGGATGATTTCCGAGCGAGCCATTGCACGACGGCAATCGACGCCTACCGGCAGCTCCTGGCGCTGAATACGAGTTACAAGCGCGATCTGGTGAACGGCCGGATATTCGACTGCTACATGCGCTTGGGGCAGGAGATCATCGAGCAGAAGCCTGCGGCTCCGGATCGGCTGCCGCAGGCCAAACACTACTTCACCCAGGCGCTGGCGCTGCGCCCGCGCGATTCGGGGGCGGCCACCGAGGAAAAGCTGGCGGTCCTCTATATGGCGGGCCAAGCGGCCGGCGAGAGTCGCGATTGGGAAGGAACGACCCGCTGGTTCGAGGCGGTGCACCAGCAGCGCCCCGGCTACCTGGGCAACGGCTATCTGCGGCCGCTCTACGACGCCTACATCGCTAACGGCGACGCCTATGCGTCAGCCGAGCGCTACGCCGACGCCTGGGCTCAGTACGACAAGGCGGTCGGGCTGCCGGTGGACAACACGGTCGTGGCGATCGAACGGCGGGCCAGGATCGCGTTAAAGATCACGCCGACGCCCACGCCGACCGTCACGCCGACGGCTACGCCGCTGCCGACACCCACCGCCTATGTCTACGTCACGCCCACGCCGCCGCCGACGCCGACGCCGTGGCCACCGCTGGCGACTTTCCGCAACCAGATCGTCTTCAGGTCGGATAAGGAAGATCAAGTCGGCTATTGGGTGATGAACCCGGACGGCAGCAACCGGCGCTACCTGGGCGCCAGCAAGGACCTGGACAGCCAGTATGAGGCGTTGACCGTGAAGGAGCAGCTCTCGCCCGACGGCCGCTGCCGGTTGTATCCGTACAAGGAAAAGGGCGAGAAGTTCGTGCAGATCTATATCCGGTGTCAGGGCAACCAGCCGGATGAGCTGTGGTCGCGCAAGCTCACTTTCCTGGAGGGTACGACCTATGACGCAGTGTGGGCGCCCGATGGCAGCCGCATCGCCTTCGTCAGCACGGAAAAGGGCAGTGATGATGTCTATGTGATCGACCCGGATGGCAAACAATGGTGGAACTACACGCTGAACACCTGGGAGTGGGACAAGCATCCGTCTTTCTCGCCGGACAGCCGGAAGATGGTCTTCTGGTCCAATCGCGAAGGCACCAAGCAGATCTATGTGATCGACGCGGATGGGCGCGGGCTCAAGAAGATCTACGCGACGCGGTGGGATGAATACGATCCCATCTGGGTGAAATAGGAGGCAGGCACATGTTTGGATCCTCGCGCAACACCGCTCCGCTCCCGCCGCCGAAGGCGCCGCCGCAGGCGATGCGCATCCCGCCCGCGCGGACCAACGGCCATGAACGTTGGGATGGCATCGCCGGCCGCGTGCAGCAACGCCTGCTCTCCGAGCTGAGCCCCACCGTCAACGCCAACAACGTCGACGAGGTGCGGCGGGCGCTGGAGCGGATCTACTCCGAGACGCTGGTCGAGCAGGATGTGCCGTTGAGCCGCGCCGAACGGGGCGAGCTCTTCGATCAGATCATCGCCGGCATCCTGGGCTTCGGCCCCATCGAGCCGCTGTTGCAGGACGACAGCATCTCCGAGATCATGATCAACGGCCCGCACCAGATCTACATCGAGCGACACGGCAAGCTGGAGGAGACGGATGTCCGCTTCCGCGATACCGAGGATCTGGTGCGCATCATCGACCGCATCGTGGCGCCGCTGGGCCGGCGCATCGATGAGAGCAGCCCGATGGTCGATGCGCGCCTGCCCGACGGCTCGCGTGTCAATGTGATCATCCCGCCGCTGTCGCTGGTCGGGCCGTGCCTCAGCATCCGCAAGTTCCGCCGCAGCGCGATGGCGATGGACGACCTGGTGCGGCTCGGCGCGCTCACCAAAGACATGGGCGAGTTCATGCGGGCGTGCGTGCTGGCGCGGATGAACATCGTGATCTCCGGCGGCACCTCCAGCGGCAAGACGACGCTGCTCAACAGCCTGTCGGCGTTCATCCCCGGCGACGAGCGCATCGTCACCATCGAGGATGCCGCCGAGCTCCAGCTCCAGCAGCGGCACATCATCCGGCTGGAGGCGCGGCCGGCCAACGTGGAAGGCAAGGGTCACGTCAGCATCCGGCAGTTGGTGACCAACGCGCTGCGTATGCGGCCCGACCGCATCGTGGTGGGCGAGGTGCGCGGCGGCGAGGCGCTGGACATGCTCCAGGCCATGAACACCGGCCACGACGGCTCGCTGACTACCGCGCACTCGAACGGGCCGCGGGATACGCTGCGCCGCGTCGAGACGATGGTGCTGATGGCGGGCATGGATCTGCCGTTGCGGGCCATACGCGAACAGATCGCCTCGGCGTTCGACCTGATCGGCCACCTGGAGCGGTTGAGCGACGGCACGCGCAAGGTCACGCATATCTCCGAGGTGCAGGGGATGGAGGGGGACGTCATCGTGATGCAGGATATCTTCCGCTTTGTGCAGACCGGTATGCGTGATGGCAAGGTTGAGGGCCATTTCACGGGCACGGGCATCCGGCCGAAGTTCATGGATAAGATCGAGAGCCACGGGCTGTTCTTGCCGCCCGCCGTGTTCACCCCGGTTCGGAACGGAAGCAAGCCGTAGAGGATACCTGAGGAGCCGTGTTACGGCGGTTAACAACCGCAGCCACCAGTGCAAAGTCTGCCGTCTGGTGACCGACGAGCCACGGATTTCACGGATTACACTGATTAGCTCTT
>JALOOE010000481.1 GCA_025454565.1 Anaerolineae bacterium | reverse complement strand
TGGCGGGCTCCACGCCGCGAAGTGAATACTCAGAGATGACGCCGCCGGCAAGGAATCCCGCGATAAGGAGTGCAACGCCAGCGATCACGGAGAGGGGCATACGGCACTTCGCAATCTAACGCGCCGTTGAGCGGCGCCGGAGAGCGAAGCGCGGAGGCGTCCGCTCTAACGGCTGGTTAGGCGGCGCAGCCCCGTGCTCTGGACACGATCGCACGAGGGGCCGACGGATGCGACTCAAGCGAGTTCCCTTTCGTTACGAGTTCTCATGAAACAGATCCGTTAGGTAAGCAGTTCGATCTCTCCGTCGGAATGAGCTGCGCGGAGTTGTACTAGATGCCTGTACTCGTCATCTCGATACCACGCTCGCGCGCTCTCTGCGGAAGGGAACTCAACGATCACTGTGAACACGTTGGGTTCGCCCTCTCCTTCGAGTTTCTCGATCGCGAATGACCGACAGAGAACTTTGCCGCCGTACTTTTCGAAAAGGGGTCCGATCTTTCCAACGTACTCGCCGACCCACGAGGAGTCGCGATTTCTGAGAATTCGTCCGATCAGGAATGCTGACATCTAGGCTTCTCCGAGAATTGTAGTCATTAGGTGAAGGTCAAGGTCGATTGTCACGTAAATTACAGTGCGTGTCATTGATGAGCGTAACGGTGTCGACCAATCACCATGTGCCGCCTAACGATTGAGCTCACGGGCGCATATCGGCCGGCGCGTGGGTTGCGGATGCAAACCGCGTGACAGACGCTCATGCGACCGGTGGAGCGAATTGTTAGGCCGAAGCGCGAGTGTTGCGATCATGCGATCTCTGGCCATACTCTGCGCACCATGTCCAGCGAGTGCCCCGGATCGACGGCGCCGGTCGCACGGCCGAGGTGCCCAAGGATCCGTTCAATGAGCGCCGGTTGCTCGATGCTGGCGATGACGCGCAGCCGGCCGCCGCATTGCCGGCAGGTCTCGATGTCGATGGGGAACACGCCGTGGTATCTCGTCAGATGGGCGGTAGCGAGGAACAGCCGCTATGGCCTCAGCCAGCGTGCCGGGCAACCTTTCCGAAGTGCAGGGCGACGAACGTTCCCAGTCCCGCAGCGCCCAGCAGTGCACAAGCGAAACCGGCGTTGAGCCCCACCGAGACGGGCGCCCTGTCCAGCAGCACCAGACCTCTTTAGCCATCATTTAGCCTTGCTATAGCATAGCCAGGAAATTACGAGTGCCGATCATTTAGCCTTGCTATAGCATAGCCAGGAAATTACGAGTGCCGTGAACCGGACTTGGGTTCATATTGCCCCTACTGCAAACACCCGCCAGGTACGCGAAGGAAATGCAAATGAGCGAACGCCAGCCAGAAGCGATCGACACGCTAATCATCGGCGGCGGCCAGGCCGGCCTCGCCATGAGCTACCACCTTACGCAGCGGGGTCATCCGCATCTGGTGCTGGAGCGTGGCCGCGTCGGTGAGCGCTGGATATCGGAACGCTGGCTCGGCATGCATTTTCAAACCCCCAATGCCATGGTAGCCCTGCCTGGCTTCAAGCTGCCGGCCGAGGATCCCGAAGGTTTTGGCACCGCCGCCGAAATCGCCGCCTATCTCAGCGCCTATGCCGCCCGCTTCGCCGTGCCGGTGCGCACCGGCGTCGCGGTCACCGCGTTGCGCCGGACCGACACGGGCTTCACGGCAGAGACCAGCGCGGGTCCAATCCAGGCCAAAAATGTCGTCGTCGCCACGGGTCCATTCCAAACCCCAGTTATCCCCGACCTCCTGCCACAAACGCCGGACGTCGTGCAGATTCACGCCAATTCTTACCGCGCCCCCGAAAGCCTTCCGCCCGGCGCCGTGCTGGTAGTCGGCGCCGGCGCCTCCGGGGCGCAGATCGCGGAGGAACTGATGCGCGCTGGTCGCAAGGTGTATTTCTCCGTCAGCCGCCACAAGCGGACACCGCGGCGCTATCGCGGCCACGACCATGTTTGGTGGTGGTTAAAAACCGGCTTTGACCGCACCCCAGCCTCCCGGAAGCCGCCAGAAATTCTGCCGTTGGTGCATTCAGGCGCCTATGGCGGCCACACCATTGATTTCCGCAACTTCGCCGCCAACGGCATGGTGCTGGTCGGCCGCGTCGCGTCCGCCGAAGGCTGCGTCGTCCGCTTTGCTGCCGACCTGATGGACAATCTCGCCGAGGGCGATGCCGGCTATCAAGCCATCATGGATGGCATATGCCGCCTGACCCCGAAGCACGCCAACTCGCCCCCGAACCACCTGGCCTGCGCGAGCCCATCCGCGAACTGAACCTGCGCGAGGCCGGCGTCACGTCAGTCATCTGGGCCACCGGTTACAGCCTCGATTTCAGCTGGATCGATATCCCGGTATTCGATGCCTCTGGCAGCCCTTGCCACCAAGCCGGTGTCACAGAGGTCGAGGGCCTCTATTTCCTTGGCCTGGAGTGGCTCTCCAAGCTCTCTTCTTCCTTCCTGGTCGGTGTCGGCGATGATGCCGACCGGCTGGCCACGCTCATCACCGGCCATGAACTGCCCGGATAAGCCAGGCGCGCCTTTGGTCATGTGGACCGTGTCTGCCTCATGGCGCATTGTGATGAACACGCACCGCAGCGTGCAGACCGCCATGGCCCACATGATGATCGTTGGCCATTACGAAGGCGACTACCTGCACATCACCGACCGCAAGAAAGACATGATCATCTCGGGCGGCTTCAACGTCTATCCGAGTGAAGTCGAGCAGGTGATCTGGGGCCACCCGGCGGAGCAGGACTGCGCCGTCATCGGCGTGCCTGATGAGCAGTGGCGTGAAGCGATCAAAGCGGTGGATTTCATTGCGCAACTGCCACGCAGCCCGGTCGGCAAGCGATGGCGATGCGCGCGCGGCGGCGGCACCAGGGCGGCGATCTTCATGGCAGAATTCAGCCCATTCCCCGCCCCACGGAGCTGAGTCATGGAATCCTTTGTTTCTTATGAATTTTCTGAGGGCGTTGCGACCATCGCCCTGAACGACGGCAAAGTCAATGCGCTCGGTTTTGCCATGCAAGACGCCATCAACGCCGCGCTCGACAAGGCCGAGGCCGACGAGGCCGTGGTCGTGCTGACCGGCAATGCCAAGGCCTTCTCCGCCGGCTTTGATCTGGCCGTGGTGAAGGCCGGCGGCCAGAACGTCCCCAAGATGATGGACGGCGGCTGCAAGATCGGCCAGCGCCTGCTCGCCTTCCCACGGCCAGTGGTGCTGGCGGTGAACAACCACGCCATGGCCATGGGCGCGATTTTGCTGATGTGTGCCGACCTGCGCATCGGCTCGGATGCCGGCATCAAGGTGCAGCTCAACGAAACCGCCCTCGGCATGGTGCTGCCCCAATTCGTCATTGGCGCAGCCGTGCACTGGTGCAGGCCGAAGGGCTTGACGCGCAAAAGGCGGTTGCCGCCGGCTTCCTCGACGAAGTCGCCCCCGCCGCCAATCTGCTCGCCTACGCCCAAGAGCGTGCCAAGGGTCTGGCGGCGCTGCACGGAGCCTCGTTTTTCGCCACCCGCAGCGGCCTGAACGAGCGACTGTTTGCGGATCTGGCCGTCGCCGGCGAACGTGATGCCACGGAATGGACGCAGATTTTCGGTGCCTATAAATAAGGAACTGACATAGGCCCGCTGAATAGTTTGCGCGTCATCGAATTTGGAGGCATCGGGGCAGCCTTTTCTGGTTCACGCTGCGCCGGGCCCGGACGGGGCCAGCCGATCCGAAAAATTCGCAGGAGCGCGGTTCGGCGGCGTGAAGCAAAATATGCAGTTCAAGTCAGTCACGGCAACGACGGAGCCGCCCAAATGAAGACGCGCATCACCGAACTCCTTGGCATCCAGCACCCGATCATCCAGGGCGGCATGCATTTCGTGGGCTTCGCCGAGCTGGCGGCCGCGGTGTCGAACGCGGGCGGGCTCGGCATCATCACCGGGCTCACGCTGGGCACGCCCGAGAAGCTGGACCGCGAGATCAAGCGTTGCCTGGACCTCACCGACAAGCCGATCGGCGTGAACCTGAGTTTCTCCCCGACCTTCGCGAACCCGCCCTACGACGAACTGATCCGTGTGATCGTGGAGAACGGGGTGCGCATCGTCGAGACCGCGGGACGCAGCCCTGAGCAGTACATGCCCCTGCTCAAGCAGCACGGCATCAAGGTCATCCACAAGTGCACGTCGATCCGTCACTCCTTGAAGGCCGAGCGCATTGGTTGTGACGCGGTGAGCGTCGACGGCTTCGAGTGTGGCGGGCACCCGGGCGAAGACGACATTCCCAACTTCATCCTGCTGCCGCTCGCCGCCGAAGCTCTCACGGTTCCGTTCGTGGCTTCGGGCGGCATGGCGGATGGGCGCAGCCTCGTTGCTGCGCTTTCGCTCGGCGCCGATGGCATCAACATGGGCACTCGTTTCATCGCGACGCGCGAGGCCCCCGTCCACGAAAACGTCAAGCAAGCCCTATTGCAGGCGAGCGAACTCGATACGCGGCTGATCATGCGTACGCTGCGCAATACCGAGCGCGTACTGCGTAACACGGCCGTCGACAAGGTCGTCGAGATCGAGCGTGCCAAGGGCGCGGCCACGACGATCGATGACATCAGGGATTACGTGGCGGGGGCCTACGTACGGGTCATGCAGAAGGGCGAAATGGAAGCGGGCGCCTGGTCGTGCGGCCTGGTGGCGGGCCTGATTCACGACGTGCCGACGTGCAAGGAGCTGATCGATCGGATCATGCGGGAGGCCGAGACCATCATCACGCGGCGGCTGGCCGGAATGCAGACGGGCCTTGTGCCAGTGGCCGAGCGCCACCCCATGGCCGCCGAGACCGCCTGATCCCGCCGGGCGCTCTCGATCAGGCGCTACCCGGTTCCCGGCCCCCACGTCGGCGCCCTCCGCGGCTCGGGTGCCCCGGGATTTTTTGGCTCACTTTTATTTCTGATCGCGATAGCTTTGGCACTTCAAGTCACCGGTTTCCAAAACTGGGCTATCGACAAAGTCACCTCTTGCGGATAGGCCGTATAAGCGGCCAGGTGTCCGCACCGGAATCGGTCGAGGCGGGTTGCAATCCGGGGGGCTGATGGCAGGTCGCGGGCCACGCTCCGGGCCGAGCCGCTGGCGGCCGCCGTCGTTCGGCCCGTGAATCTTTGCGTTTGATCGTGAAATGCCGGTGGTGTCGGCCGCCGGTCCACATTCCGGCTGTTCCCCGGGGCGATACGCACCCCGCAGGTACTCGAGTTCCTGAAAGCGCTGCAGGCGACCATTGGTCGCAAGCTCCTGACCATCTGGGATCGGCTGCAGGCGCATCGCTCGAAGCGCGTGCGTCAGCACGTTGAAGCCCAAGGCGGTGCCATCGCGCTGGAATACCTACCGGCCTACGCCCCGGACCTCAATCCGGTGGAGTGCATCTGGGGCTACCTCAAGCACCACGCCATGCCGAACTACTGTGCCGCGGACTTCGGCGACCTCAAGCACCGCGCCCGTCACAACTTGCGCTCGATGCAACGCCGTCCGACGCTGGTGCGCGCATTCTGGAAGCAGGCGGAGTTGTTCTGATGTGGTCAAGTACTTACGAAAGTCTCAATAGCAATCGGTTCCATACGTACATAGGCGGCGCTGACCAGCGCGGCTTGCCCCGGCACCGCGGCCGCGCAAGGCGCGGCGTCGCAGGTTAAAGTGACGCCGTGCCGGTCTGCGGCACTAACGTATTGGGGACAACGCAATGACTCCGGATCTCACTTACCTCGTCTGGGCGGTGGCGCTCACGATCGTGCACTTGCTGGTCGCCACCGTCGGGGCGAGCACGCAGTTCGCGATTCCAGTGCTGGTTGGCAACCGCGAGGCCGCGGTCGAGGGCCGCGGCTGGGTCGGGCGCGCGCAGCGCGCCCACCGCAACATGCTGGAAAGCCTGGCGCTGTTCGCAGCGCTGGTGCTGGTCGCCCACGTCTCCGGTCGTGCGAATGACATGACGGCACTCGGGGCGGCGATCTTCTTCTACTCGCGCGTCGCTTACGCGCTCGTCTACTGGCTCGGCATCATCTGGGTCCGCACCCTGTTGTTCACCGTGGCGATCGTGGGCCTGCTGCTGATCCTGAAGCAGCTGCTGTAACGCGCTACCCAAGCCCAGGACGCGGCACCGAAACCGCGGGACCCGTGGCCATCCACCGGTCCCGCGGCGGGCAGCGGTCGGCTACCTCACTCGGCCTGCTTGGGGTAGTTCTTCGGGAACTTGCTACGCACCACCGCCTGCGGGTCGTACGCACGGCCACTGACGAGCAGGTTCTCGGGCGAGGCGACCGGGCGGTCCGTCTCCGCGTAGCCGATGAAGTGGAAGCCGTCGGAGTCGTTGTCCAGGCAGTTGCCGGAGCGCGAAGCGCGGAGGCGTCCGCTCTAACGGCTGGTTAGGCGGCGCAGCCCCGCGCTCTGGACACGACCGCACGAGGGTCGGACGGATGCAACTCAAGCGAATTCCCTTTCGTAATGAGTTCTCATGAAACAGATCCGTTAGGTAAGCAGTTCGATCTCTCCGTCGGAATGCGCTGCGCGGAGTTGTACTAGATGCCTGTACTCGTCATCTCGATACCACGCTCGCGCGCTCTCTGCGGATGGGAACTCAACGATCACCGTGAACACGTTGGGTTCGCCCTCTCCTTCAAGTTTCTCGATCGCGAATGACCGACAGAGAACTTTGCCGCCGTA
>JALOOE010000480.1 GCA_025454565.1 Anaerolineae bacterium | reverse complement strand
GCCGATCTGGCCGACCAGGCCCTGGCGCGCAAAGTCTGACGCTGCGTCTCGCCGCGCCTGTCACCTGATGTCGCTCCCGCCGCCGAATCGATGGACCCTGCGGTAATCCGCAATCCGCAATCTGCACACGCCATGCCCAACGCGCCTTCGCCCGATCTCTCCATCATCATCGTCAGTTGGAACGTGCGCGAGCTGCTGCGCGGGTGCCTGCGTTCTTTGACCGAAGATGAAAGACGGAAGACGGAAGACGTCCCTCCGTCCTCCGTCCTCCGTCCCCCGTCGGTTGAGATCATCGTCATCGACAACGCGTCCTCCGACGGCAGCGCGGCAATGGTCGCGGCCGAGTTTCCGCAGGTGCGGCTGATCGCCAACGCCGACAATCGCGGGTTCACCGGCGGCAACAACCAGGGCATCGCCGTGGCGCAAGGCCGCTATCTCTTCTTCCTCAATCCCGACACGGTTGTCACGGGCGATGCGCTGACCACGATGCTCGCGTACATGGAGGGACATCCCGATGTCGGCGTGGTCGGCCCGCAACTGCGCTACGGCGACGGCAGAATCCCTGGGCACAGCGCTATCGTATGGAAGACTGCGGATCAGGGGGCAGGGGGCAGGAGTCAGGGGTCGGGGGTCAGGACGAAGTTGCGACAGATTTGCCGGATGCTACTGGGCACGAGGTCGACTGGCTCGTAGGCGCGGCGCTCCTGACGCGGCGGAACGTACTCGACCAAATCGGCGTCTTCGATGAAGGGTACTTCATGTATTCCGAAGAGCTGGACTGGTGCCGGCGAGCCAAGATGGCTGGCTGGCGCGTGGTCTATCTGCCTTCGGCGCAGATCGTCCACTACGAAGGCAAATCGAGCGAGCAGGTCGTCGCCGCCCGCCACATCCGTTTCCAAACCAGCAAGGTGCGCTATTTTCGCAAGTTTCACGGGCGGCTGGCCGCAGACGCGTTACGCGCTTTCCTGTTGGCGGCGTTTGCGGTAGAATGGAGTCTTGAAGCCGTCAAATGGCTGCTCGGTTCCAAACGCCAGTTGCGCCGTGAGCGGATGGCGGCGTACGCGCAGTTGCTGGCGTCGGGATTGCGTTCTGATTGACGGAAGACGGGAGACGGACGACCGATAGAGAAGTCGACTCTCCCTCCCCCGTCCTCGGTCTTCAGTCTTCCGTCCTCCGTCGAGGTCCACCATGCGCATCCTCTTCATCACCGGTGAATATCCCGCCATGCAGGGCGGTGTCGGCGACTACACCCGTCAATTGAGCCAGGCGCTCGGTGCGCTCGGCGCGGATGTCCACGTGCTGACCGATGCGAACGCCGGCGGCGATCACCTGCGTGTCCCCGCGGGCGCCTACGAGCCGACCGTCTATCCGGAAATCGACGGCGTCGGCTGGCAATTGTGGGGGCGCACGCTCCATCTCTGCCCGCAGCTCCGCCCTGATGTCGTCCACATCCAATACCAGTCGGCGGCCTATGGCTTGCACCCGGCCGTCAACACCCTGCCCTGGCGCTTGCGCGCGTGGCCGGGCCGGCCACGCGTGGTGACCACCTTTCACGACCTGCGCTTCCCCTATCTCTTCCCGAAGGCCGGGCCGCTGCGCTGGCAGACCGTGCTGGCGCTGGCGAAGGGCAGCGACGCCAACGTCATCACAAATCCCGTGGACTGGGCGCGCATGACCCAGGCCGGTCTCGGCAATCATCGCATATTTGCCATCCCCATCGGCAGCAACATCCACTGTCAGCCGCCGCAGGACTACGACCGGGTGCGCCAACGCGCCATCTGGGGAGCAGATCCGGAGACGTGGCTGCTGGCCTATTTCGGCTTCCTCAATCCCGGCAAGGGCGGCGAAGTGCTGATGCGCGCGCTGGCCGGGCTGGTGCGCTCCGGCAAGCCGGCGCGGCTCCTGATGGTCGGCGGCAAGATCGGCTCCAGCGATCCGACCAACCAGGCCTACCTGGCGCACGTCGAGCAATTGATCGATGACCTGGGGATCGGCGATCGGGTGCAATGGACCGGCTTCACCGCCAACGATCAGGTCTCGGCGAACCTCCTGGCCGCCGATTGCGCCGTCCTGCCATACCGGGAGGGCGCGTCGTTGCGGCACGGCAGCCTGATGGCGGCGCTGGCGCATGGCCTGCCGATCGTCAGCACCCAACCCCCCGAGAGCGTAGATGAAGCCGCTAGCGCGTTCCCGCTGCTATGTGACGGCGAGTCGGCACTGCTCGTGCCGCCGGATGACCCGGTTGCCGCGGCCGACGCCGTCACCCGGCTGATGAGCGACGCCGCGCTGCGGACCCGCCTGGCCGAGGGCGCGCTGGCGCTCTCGCACCACTTCGACTGGGACACGATCGCGCAGCAGCACCTCGAGATGTACGCCTGGATTGTGTGATCGACAGGGGCATAGCGTCGCCGCATAACCCGATTCGCGGCGATTTGTCCTGCAGGATCACCGTCTGGCTCGACTGCTAGACGGCTACGGAACACTTCGCTTCTCCCAAAATGTTGGCGCACGATAACGGACAAGGCGCGTCTGGTTCCGCGTAGAGCGGGCGGGTTGTTCAAGAATCACGGGCTTCGACATCCACACGAAATTCGTGTACACTATCGTCATGATCAAGAATATCACCCTTTCCGCAGACGAGGCACTGATTAAGCAGGCTAATCAGCAGGCGATGACCGGGAACACGACGCTCATTCATTTCCTCGCGGCTGAACTGCGCGGGCTGCTCGTCCTTACCTGATTCCATCGATGATACGGCCCCGCTACTGAGCGGATCTGGAATTCCTGTCCCCACTTGGTTTATCTTTCACGCGGAAACGTGGTACACTCTGTTTCTCAATTCGCACCCGTATTGCTTGCATCGACTAGAAACGGAGCTCTCGTGCCCCGCACCTTCATCGCCCTGGATCTGGAAACCACCGGCCTGGATAACGCCCGCGACGCCATCATCGAGGTCGGCGCGGCCAAATTCCAGGATGACCGGATCATCGACCGCTACAGCACGCTGGTCAATCCCGGCCGGCCCATCCCCTACGAGATCACCCAGCTCACCGGCATCACCGACCGCGATGTGGCGGGCAAGCCGCGCTTCGATCAGGTCGCCGGCCAGATCACGCGCTTCGTCGGCGGCGCGCCGGTGGTGGGCCACAACGTCAGCTTCGACCTGGGTTTCCTGCGCGGCCAGGGCTTGCTGATCGAAAACACCGGGCTGGACACCTGGGAGCTGGCGACGATCCTGCTGCCGGGCCGGTCGGGTTACAGCCTGGGCGTCCTGGCCGAGCAGTTTGGGCTGGGCATGGCGGGCCAGCATCGCGCGCTCGAAGATGCCGAGCGGTCGGGGCTGCTCTTCGTCAGGCTGACCGAGATCGCCGCCAAACTGCCGCGCGCCGTCCTGATGGAGATCAACCGGCTGGCCAAAGACACCTTCTGGTCGCTGGCCGACGTCTTCCGCGATGCGCTGATCGCGTCCGGCGCCATTGGCGCCGCCAGCGCCGTGCGCGGCGCCGCCGGTCCGCTCTCGTTGGAACAGTTGGCGCCCAACAGCCCGCTGCTCCAACCGATCCGCTCGGCAGAACCTCTCACGCCCCAGGAGCATCCGGAGCCGATCGACGATGCCGAGCTGGCGGCCATGCTGCGGCCGGGCGGCGCGTTCAGCCGTGCCTTCCCCGGCTTCGAATTCCGGCCGCCCCAGGTGCAATCGCCTACGCGGTCAAGAACGGCACGCGTGTCGTCGTCAGCACCAACACGATCAACCTGCAGGATCAACTCTTCAAGAAGGACCTGCCCGACCTCCAAAGCATCCTGAGCGACGCCTGGAACACGCCGACGCCCTTCCGCGCGGCGCTGCTCAAAGGGCGCAGCAACTATATGTGCCCGCGGCGCTTCGCCGCGCTGAAGGCTCGCCCCAGCCTGAGCGACGAAGAGCTCGCCCTCGTCGCCCGTATCCTGGTCTGGCTGCCGGCCACCGCCACGGGCGACCAGGGCGAGCTGGCCCTGCCGCGGCCGGCCGATCGCTTCGCCTGGAGCCAGATCTCGGCGGAGAACGAGGGCTGCTCCCTCGACCGCTGCCAGCGCGAGATGGGCGGCCGCTGC
>JALOOE010000479.1 GCA_025454565.1 Anaerolineae bacterium | reverse complement strand
GGTATAGCCTGGCGCAATGGAGCGTGCCAGCCGATCCTGCAGTACGGGCGCGATGCGACGCAAGAAAGCCGGCAGATCGGGGACCCGCAGATACCACGCGTAAGGGCGGGCGATTTTGGGCAGCCGGCCGCGCACCGCCGCCAGGAGCGGATGGTCGGGGCCGAGCGAAGCATAGACGCCCGCGAAGACCTTCCCGTCGCGCACGGCATACGCCTCACCCGTCATCTTCAGGTAACGCAGCAGGCTCGGCGCAACCGCCAGCCACGACGCGCCCGGCTTCAGCTCGAAGACCGGCAGGTGGAGGTGACCGTCACCGTCCAGCTTGATGCCGTGACCGGTGTAGCCGAACGGCTCACCGTCCGTAGCCTCCACGACACGCCATTCGAGCCGCGTCAGGTTCTGCTCGCTTTTGCCGAAAACCTCGTAACGCCACAACGCCGCATCGCGGAGGCAGGCGACCAGCAACCTCTGAGCGGAGTACGCATCCACATTGAGGATGAACGGTAGATCGGCCTCGGTCACCTGCCGGAAGCGATACGGCTCGACTTCGCCTGTTTTGAGCGGCGGAATCGTCTGCGGGTAGCCGATCCGCCCCCCGCTCAAATCCATCGCCATCTCGTAGCCAAACTGGCGGTAGTAGTATGGGATGCCGGTGATGCCCTGGATGAGATGTCCGCGCTCGGCGCTCCACTGGTGCAGCACATCGAACTGCGCCCGAACGAGTCCCCGGTTGCGGTACGCTGGCGACGTACCCACCGACTCGGGGCGGCCCACGCCGAAGGGGATCCCACCATAGGACCAGACCTGGTCGATCAGGTTCGTCACCGAGACGATTTTGCCGGTAGTCGTATCCTCAACAATGGTGAAGTCATCCTCACGAAAGGTCGGGTGATTGCCCCGCAACAGATCGAGCGCCCAGTAGATCTCGCCCTCAACCGGATGCTGTTTGCCCGGATCGCCTTGTACCCACGAGTTGAATTCGGCAATCGCCTGCGCATCCGCCGCCGTGGACCGCCGCATAATCAGGTCGGTGCCCAAATCGGCCAGGATCATCGGCTTTTCATTCATCCTTCCGCCTTCATCCTTCTGCCTGCCCCGTCACGCCACCGGCCAAAAATCAGACGGCTGCTTCGGGAAGAGGATGCCGAGCAGCGCACGCGGCGTATCGCCATCGGCCCAGCAATCGGGGAAAGCGCCGCGCAGCTCCTCCAGCGACCGATAGCCGAAGAGTAGTTGGAGGAAGCTGAGACTTGGGAACGCGGCCGAGCCGCCATCGCTATGGGTTGGCAGCCATGGCTCGACTGCGGTCAGGCGTCCAGACTCGAAGGCCAGGCGCACACCGGAGCGATAGAAGCTCAGCTTCAACTCGCCGGTATGGCCGACCGCGATGGAGCGCGCCAGCCGCTCCTCCAGGACAGGCGCCACGTGGCGGAGGAAACCGGGCAGGTCGGCCACGCGCAGGTACCAGGCGTATGGGCGCCGGATTTGGGGCAGTCGATCTTGCGTCGCAGCAAAAAACGGATGCTCGTGTGCGAGCCAAAAGTTCAGCCGGTCGACCGGTTTGCCATCACGCTCGGCGTAGGCCAACGCGGTCGCGCCGAGATAGCGCAGAATCGAAGGCGCGGCTGCCAGCCAGGAGACCCCGGCAGCCACCTCGACATAGGCCACTCCCAGGTTCCCCTCCCAAACACGCCAGGCGTGACCGATCACGCCGATCGGCGCGCCCGAAGCCGCCTCGATGATGGCCCAGGCCAGGCGGTTGACGTTGGTTTCGCTCTTGCCCGCAATCTCGTATCGCCATTGAGCCGCATCGCGCTCGCAGGCGATCAACCAGCGACGATTCGCCGCGCTATCCAGCGCGACGATGAACGACAGGTCTTCCTCTGTGGCCGGCCGGAGGCGATATGGCTCGGTCTCGCCCTCTTTGAGCTTCGGAACGGCCGAGAGCAGCCCGGTTCGCCCGCCGCCTAACACCAACGCCATCTCATAGCCGAACTGACGGTAATAGTAGGGGATGCCGGTGATCGCCTGGACGAGCTCGCGGCGTTCGGCGCTCCACGCATGGATCACATCGAACTGGGCGCGCACCAGCCCGCGCCGCCGGAACTCCGGATCGGTGCCCACAAGCTCCGGGCGGCCCACGCCGAAAGGAATGCCGCCGTACGACCACGTTTGCGAGATGGTGTTCAGCGTCGAAACGATCTTGCCGGTCTTTGTCTCCTCGACAATCGTGAAGTCGCCGGCGCCGAAGGTGGGATGAGCGCGGGTCAGCAGATCGCGCGTCCAGGCGGCCACCGTCTCATCCGGCTCGACGACGTCCTGATCCCGGTGGATCATCTTATTGAAGTCGGCGAGCGCCTCGGCATCGGCGGGCGTGGATCGGCGCAGGATCAGGCCGTCGCCCAGGTCACGCAAGATAACAGGTGTCGAATCGGTCACGGGAATCTCCAGCGAATCGTCGAAATCAGCGGTTCATTTTCGGGTACACCGCGGTTTCTGTCAAACCGGGCCAGGTTGGTTCGAACGCGCGCCGCCGCCAAAGTTCGATGTCGTGCGTTCTTATATGAGGGGGGCGCATGATCGCATGCGCATGCGATCATGCGCTTGCGGCATCCCAACACCAGCTCGCCGTGGGAGAGACACGATGAGGTTTCTGCGATGTATCCTGTTTGCTACGCTGTTGCTGGCTACGACTTCCGTTGCCGCAGCGCCGAACGCACCCTTTTCATGCACGGTCTTCCCGACTGATAATATCTGGAACACGCGCATCGATACCCTGCCGGTTGCTGCCGGCTCTCAGGCTTATATCAATACCATCGGTGCAGCCAAAGGGGTCCACGCCGACTTCGGTGCAGGGCTATGGGATGGCGGCCCCATCGGCATCCCATACACGACCACAGTCGGCGCGCCTGCGGCGGTGACCTTCGACTACGTCGACGAGAGCGATCCCGGCCCCTACCCGATTCCGCCCAACCCGCCAATCGAGGGTGGGCCGAGCAGCGACGGCGACCGCCACATACTGATCCTCGACCAGACCGCTTGCAGGCTGTATGAGCTCTATTACGCCTGGCCGCAAACGGATGGCAGTTGGCAGGCCGGCTCCGGCGCGATCTTCAACCTGCGTTCCAATGCGCTCCGGCCCGCTACCTGGACGTCGGCGGATGCGGCGGGCCTGCCGATCCTGGCAGGTCTTGTGCGCTATGATGAGGTTGCCGCCGGCGCAATCAATCACGCGCTGCGCTTCACCGCGCCGCAGACACGCAAAGCCTACGTCTGGCCCGCTCGGCATTACGCATCGAGCCTGACCGGCGCGCAGTATCCGCCGATGGGGCAGCGTTT
>JALOOE010000478.1 GCA_025454565.1 Anaerolineae bacterium | reverse complement strand
TAGGTGTTGCGCCCATGCCGTCCGGCCCGGCGCGACGGGTCACCCTGGCCACGACCGATGGCTTTGCTATCTATGCCGGCACCAAATATCCCGAAGCTGCCTGGGAGTTGCTCAAATTTCTGACGAGTCGAGACTATGTCGAGGCGATGGCGCGCGCACAGCTGTTGCAGCCGGCGCGCGCGTCTCTCATCGATGTGTGGGCCGGTTTGGTTCGGCAGGAATACCCCGACCAGACACGGGATATGGATCTCGGCGCCTTCGCCGCCGGCCATCTCCAGGGTTACTCTGTCACCGCCGAAGTGTTTGCCAATCAGGCCGGCGCTGGGCATCTCGCCAAAGCGGCCTGGGAGCAAATCTACACTTTGGGGCGAACCCCGATCTCGACCATGCGTGAGGTTTCCGATCAGATCGAGCAGGTTCAGGCGGCAGCACCCTGAGGAGGAATCGTGCGGCGGACAATAGACTGGCGCAGGTGGCGCCGCCGGCTGATCGCGGGCACGATGGTTGTTACGCTGGTAGTCCTTGCGGGGGTGGCTGTGTTCACCTACCTCGCCTACCAGCGTGCCGCGGTCGCGCTCGTGGTCGAACGCGATCACCAGGTGGCATACCTCTCAGCCGCCCGACTAAGAGACGAGTTGCTTAAGTTCACCAGTGAGCTGACGTCGCTTGCCCGCAATCCAGGCATTTACCGAGACACCATCGCGGACCAACTCACGGCGCTGAACAAAGCCAGCCCGCGCCTGGTCGTCTTTGATGCCGGGGTAGTGTTCCTTGACCGTTTCGGCCGAGTGCGGGCTACGGCGCCCGAACGCTCGGAAATCCTATTGAGTGATTGGTCAGATCGCCCCTTCTTTCGAGAATTGCTCGCATCCTCCGAGGTGGCCTTCTCTGATGCTTCGACCGATGGCCCCGGCGGTCGCTCGGTGGTGGCAATCAGTGTGCCCGTCCACGACGAAAGTGGGGGATTTGTCGGCGTGCTTGTGGGTATGTTCGGTCTAGGTGAATCGCGCAGCAGCTCATTCTATGCCAGCATCATCCGGCTGCGTCTTGGCCAGAGCGGCAATACCTATGTTGTTGATGGTAAACATCGGATTCTTTACGATTCGGGGTATGCCAGAATCGGTGAAGTGCTGGATCTGACCAAGTTGCCCGGCTCCAGCCTGCAGGGAGGAGCTGGACGCACGCGCGATGAAGCAGGCAACGATATCGTGGCGGCTCATGCGCCGGTGCCGGGCACACCCTGGACGCTGGTGACTGAGGACAACTGGGCAACTGTCACCAACTCTACCCAGCAGTATGCCCGAATTCTGTTAGTGGTGCTGGTGCTTGGCATCGTCTTGCCAGCGCTTGGGATCGGACTACTCCTTCGCGAGCACAATGCCGCCATGCTCGAACGAGAACGAACGGAGCAGGAAGCTCGCGTAACGAACCTGATCCAGCAGAAATTGCTTCCGAAACAGATACCTGTGTTGTCGGGGTGGAGTCTGGCGATCAGCTACCAACCTGCGCAGACCGGCCGCGGCAACTTCCATGACTTTCTCGTGCTGCCGGATGGCCGTTTGATGATCACGATCGGCGATGTGACCGAACGCGGGTTGGCGGCCGCCCATCTGGTGGCGATGACGCGTGCAACGTGTCGAGGCGCCGCCCGCCGCCAACTTCCACCGTGGGAAGCGCTGGAATACACCAATGTCTTGCTCTGCCCGGAGTTAGCCGAAGGTCAATACGTGTCGTGCGCGTACTGCATTCTCAATCCGTCGAGTGGAGAGCTGATGATCGCAAATGCAGGCTTCTGCGCTCCCGTGGTGAACACCGATGGGACTGGACCACAGCTTCGGCCGCCGGGGGTTGCGCTGGGTGTCTCGATGGAGACGTGCTATAGCCAGGATGACGTGCCCATCCGTCCTGGCGAGTACATCGTGCTCTTCAGCGAGGGGGTGATCAATGCGCGAAATGCGCGCGGCGAGGCTCTCGGGAGCCTGAGGCTGGCGAAGGCTATCGCGCGGCAGGCCGATGACGCACAACAGGTCGTGGACTCAGTCATGGCGGCCTTGAAGGACTTCACCGGTCGCGACAAGGCGCAGGCCGACTTGACACTGATCGTGTTGGGACGATCTGCCAATGATGGCCCCAAAGACGGAAGGCGATGACGATGGATGCCGGTAAGCGCGATATCCTGGAGCGGTTGAGCTGGTGGATGACTCTGCTGGCATGCCTGACCGCACTGCTGGCATGTATCGTCGCACCGCTTCTGGCTATCTCGTGGAGCAAACACCCGTTTCCAGGCTTCATGGTGGAGCCGACCCTCATTGTGAATGACTCTGACGGCGATGGTTGGTCCAGTCATTCGACCGGATTCAGCTTTGGCCAGCGCGTGGTGCGCCTCGCCGGACAAGCCGTCGCCACGTCTGCCGAGTACAATGCAATGCTGGCGAGCTACGAGCCGGGGCAACAGATGTCGGTCTTCACGCGGTCACCCGATGGGATGGCGCGCCTCTATCGCGTGATCACGCTGATGCCCTTCCCAAGCGCGGACCTGGTGCGCTTGTTCTGGCTGCCTTACTTCGTTGGACTGGCCTATTTCGTCATCGGGGCGTGGATCTTCAGAGTAAGGGGGTACACGCGGTCTGGGCGCGCCCTGGCCTTCTTCTGCTTCTGCGTGTCGGTCGCGTGCACGCTCTATTTCGACACCGAGACCACCCATGGCGGATCGGCCATCTGGACCACGGCAATCGCGCTGCTCGGCGGGACGTTGCTCAGCCTGGCCCTACGCTTTCCTGAGGAGTTGCTCACGGTCAGCCGCCGGCCCTGGATTCTCGGCGTACCCTATTGCATCTCGCTCTTTTTCGCCGGGTTTGGGCTTTGGGCGCTAACCAATGCGGCCAATCCTTGGGCCTACATCGAGGCGTGGGGCGTCGCTTACCGCTACACCGCGCTCGGAATCATCGTCTTTCTGGGCATGATGTTTCTGCACGCGGCAACCAGCAGGTCCTCGATGACGCGGCGCCAGGCGCGCCTCGTTCTTCTGGGCAGCACCCTGGCTTTCCTGCCGATTGTCCTCTGGTTTCTGAGCCCGCTCTTCGGGATGACGGTGCATTTCAACCCTGCGCTATTTCTGCCGTCGCTGGTCATCTTTCCGCTGTCGGTGGCGGTAGCGATCTTTCGGTATCGGCTGCTCGAAGTCGACACGTTAGTCAATCGCACATTTTTCTACGGTATTATGACGGCCATCCTGGCGGGGGTTGCCAGCGGCACGATTACGCTATGCCAGAAATTCTTCGTTGCAGTGACCGGCGAGAAAAGCGACTTGGCGCTTATCATCACCACACTCGTCGTGGTCGCC
>JALOOE010000477.1 GCA_025454565.1 Anaerolineae bacterium | reverse complement strand
CCCGTGAACGGGGCTGGGCGTGAGTGGGACAGCCGGATTGATCCGGCGCTGCTGAATAGCCCGGACATTGATGTCCGGGCGGACGTCCGCGCCGATGAGTCTGCGGTTGGCCGGGAGAGCGCCCGGCGATGAAGTCGCCGGGCTACGGAGCGGCGCCCCGTGAACGGGGCTTGACGACATGCCTGTGTCGGCTGATGAATGAGGGAACACAATTGCTCGATCCATTTGATATTGATCTCTCCCCCTCCATCTACCACAGTCAGATCATGGCCGAACTCCGCCCGCGGCTGGCCTATGATGGCAGCGACTTGGTGGCCTGGCAGCGGCGACTTCGTCGCAAGTTGCGCGATCTGCTCGGCTATGCGGCGCAACCCAAGACGCCGCTGAACGTCAGGCAAGTGTGGCGGCGAGAGCATCGGCTCGGTGTCATCGAGAAGATCGTCTTCACCAGTGAGCCTTTCGTCGATGTGCCGGCCTATGTCTGCCTGCCGAAGAACGCGCAGCCGCCCTACACCTTCATGATCTGCCTGCAAGGGCACAGCACGGGGATGCATGTCTCCATCGGCGTGCAGCGGGAAGACGAGACGCAGCTATTCGATTCGCCCGGCGACCGCGACTTTGCACTCGGCTGCCTGGCGCGGGGGATCGCCGCGTTGTGCATCGAGCAGCGTTCGTTCGGCGAGCGGCGTGAACAGGTGCAGAAGCGGGTTTCGGCGCACGGTTGTCACGATGCGGCGATGCAGGCGCTCTTGCTCGGCAAGACGCTGATCGGCGAGCGGATCTACGATGTCGAGCGGGGGATAGACTACCTGGCGGCGCGCAGGGACGCCGACATGCGACGGATTGGTGTGATGGGCAACTCTGGCGGCGGCACGATCACCATCTACGCGGCCGCGCTGCTCTCCCGATTGGCGTTCGCCATGCCATCTTGCGCGTTCTGCACATTCCGTGATTCAATAGGCGCGATCTATCACTGCGCCGACAACTACGTGCCGGGCATCCTGAAAGTGGCTGACATGGGCGATGTGCTTGGCCTCTTCGCACCCAGGCCGGTCGTGGTGGTGGCTGGCCGGGACGATGACATCTTCCCGATTGGCGGCGTGCAGGAGGTGTTTGCGCAACTTCAGCGCATCTACGCGGCCGCCGGGGCAGCGGATGCGTGCCGGTTGGTGATCGGTGAGGGGGGACATCGCTTCTATGCAGCGGATGCCTGGCCGGTCATGCTGGATTTCATGGGAGCATTGAACTGATGGCGATCATCGAACCCGAATTCATGGAACTGACCCGTTCGCTGGATGTGGCGGCCTGGTGGGAGGAGAACGACCGTTGCCAGACCGTTTCGCCGGACAAGCCGCGCTGCCCGGCCTCCTTCTCGCCGGACGATCACTGGATCTTCGAATTCATGGCGGTGCCGTCCACGCTGCGCTATTATCAGGACACCGACTACCGGAATGCGCTGCACCGTGATGTCAACGCGATCACGCGGGAGTACGTGGGCCGGGCTTTCTTCGACGAGGACACTTGGCGCACATCGCCGAAGCGCATCGAGAATCTCTTCGGGAGCGAGTTTGGCTATCACGAGGGGAGCACGCCGTGGCTGATGCCGGTGACAGACGATCCGGCCGAGTTCGGACGTGTGCTGGACCGCGCCGAGGCGACCGACCTGCGGACGTGGAGCCTGCCGCGAGACTACCTCGCCGAATGGGAGGCGCGCAAGTCCACCGGCGAGGCGTTGCCCAAGCTCGGTACGGGGAGCCGCGGCCCGGCGACCATCATGACCTCGATCCTCAAGCCAGAAGTGCTCTTTCTCTGGTTCTACGACTATCCCGATCTGATGCGGCGGTTCCGTGACCTCCTGGCGGCCAAGATGGTCGAGTTCAACACGATCTTGCGGGAGTTCAGCGGCAACAGCGAGCCCGGCTGGTGGATCACCGACGACAACTGCGCGCTCTTCAACCGCAAGCTGTATCGGGAGTATTGCTATCCGGTGTTGGAGCAGGTGCTGGCGGCGATGACCCCCGGCGACGCGCGACGCTACCAGCACTCCGACAGCGCGATGGGCCACCTGTTGGAGATGCAGTACGCGTTGGGCATCCGTTCCGTCAACTACGGTCCGACAGTTGACGCCGGCCTGATCCGGGAGAAGATGCCCGACGCGGTCATCAACGGCCAACTGCCGCCCTTCCTGCTGCGCGACGGCAGTCCGGAGGCGATCCGCCAGCGGGTTGTCGCGGACTTTCAGAAAGCTGGCGCGACCGGCCTGTTGAACGTCACCACGGCAGGATCGCTCGCCGCCGGCACCGGCGTGGGGCGGATGCGCTGGTTTATGCAGGTCGTGCAGGATGATTGTCGCTACGATCCGCGAAGAAGATAGCTCACAGATGATACGGATTGCACCGATGATGAGACAACGGAGAATCCGTGTTCATCCGTGTGATCCGTGAGCCGTTCATCCCTGTCTTGCGCGTCAATCCAACAGCTAGGAGCAATCGCATGAAAATCACAGTCATCGGCGCGGGCAGCGCCCAGTTCTCCCTCGGCCTGGTCAAAGACCTGTGCCTGACCGAGGGCCTTTCCGGCAGCCATGTCACCTACATGGACATTGACCAGGAACGCCTGGACATGATCTACGAGCTTGGCACGCGCTACGGCCGGCAGATCGGCTCTAAGCTCACCTTCGACAAGACCACCGATCGGGCCGCCGCGCTCGAAGGCGCCGACTTCGTCATCAACACCGCCTACGTCCTGGGCCATATCGTCGAGGCGCAGATGCGCAAGCTGGCGGCCGACAAGTACGGCTACTACCACGCCGGCGGTTTCTTCGGCGCGTACCACCAGCTAAGGCTGATGCTCGACGTGGCCCAGGACATGGAGAAGATCTGCCCGGATGCCTGGCTGATCCAGGTCGGCAACCCGGTCTTCGACGGCTCCACGCTCATCACGCGCGAGACGAGCATCAAGACGTGCGGCCTGTGCCACGGCCACTACCACTACATGGAGGTCGCCCAGACCATCGGTATTGACCCCGCCAAAGTGACCTGGCAGGCGCCCGGCTTCAACCACAACATCTGGATGACCCATTTCATCTACGAGGGAAAAGACGCCTATCCGTTGATCGATGAATGGGTGGCGACCAAGGGCGAGGAATACTGGCGGACGCATGTCGCCAAGCAAACGCACGACGCGCAGATGTCGCGCGGCGCGATCCATCAGTACCATCTGTATGGCCTGATGCCCATCGGCGACACCGTGCGCCGCGGCGGCTGGTGGTATCACACCGACATCGTGCAGAAGAAGCGCTGGTTCGGCGAGCCGTGGGGCGGGCCGGACACGCATCTCGCCCGA
>JALOOE010000476.1 GCA_025454565.1 Anaerolineae bacterium | reverse complement strand
GGCCGGAGCGTAGCGCGGCGCATAACGCGTGACGCGAAGCTGTGCGCTTGGCCGGTTTGCTTTATAATTGCGGCATCGTCACACCCGCGAAGGCGGAAATGACGGTTGAGTAGTGACCAGAAATTCTGATAAGGAGACAGACCCCATGCCGGAAGAAACCCTTGCTCAGCAGCCCAGCGGATTGCCGCGTTTGAACGAACCAGCGCCGGCTTTCGAGGCGGTGACCACGCACGGCACGATTCGGTTGTCCGACTACGGAGGCTCCTGGCTGATCCTCTTCTCGCATCCTGCGGATTTCACGCCGGTCTGCACGACCGAGTTCATCGCGTTCGCCGAGATTTACCCCGACTTGCAGAAGCGGGGGGTTGAGTTGTTGGGGTTGAGCATCGACAGCGTCTATTCGCACATCGCGTGGCTGCGCAACATCGAGGAGAAGACCGGCGTGCAAATCCCGTTCCCGATCATCGCCGATCTCAACAAGGAGGTCGCCAGCCTCTATGGCATGGTGATGCCCGGCGAGAGCAAGAGCGAGACGGTGCGCTGCGTCTTCATCATCGATCCGAAAAGCGTCGTGCGGGCCATGGTCTATTATCCCATGAGCCTGGGTCGGAACATGCAGGAGATCCTCCGCATCATCGACGCGCTGCAGACCGCCGACAAGCACCAGATCGCTACGCCGGCGAACTGGCGGCCCGGCGACAAGGTGATCGTGCCGGCGCCCAAGACGACCGAGGGCGCGCAGGAGCGCATGAAGTCCGGCTATGAAATCACGGACTGGTATCTCGCCAAAAAGAAGGTGGAAGGGTGACGCGATGGCCTGCGTGAACACGGACGGCACGTTGACCCAGTCGGCCCGCTCCGTGCTCGCCGCGGCGCGCGAGCCGGCGACGCCCGATGAGATCGCCGGTCAGACTGGCCTCCCGTTGTATCGCATCCGCAGCAGCCTGCGCGAGCTGCACGACGCCGGGCTGCTGGAGGCGCAGCTCGACGGCAGGTATCGGCTGACGACGGCTGGGGTCGAGCGGATCGACGAAGGGTGAGAATCGGAGCAGAAAAGCCCCCAAAAGAGTGTTTGAGTTGCCTGCAGCAGCCCAAACACCCCGTCAACCTGCAACCTGCAACCTGCAACCTGCAACCTGCAACCTTCAACTACCTACAGCATCCGCGCCAGATCCTGGAACTTCATCGCCAGCATCGGATCGCCGGAGATGCTCAGGCGGCCGGAGAAGAATAGATTCATGCCGCTGGACGGGTTCTGCCAGAGCGATTCGAAGTCCTGGGCGCTCATCGAGATCGTGCAATCCGCGCCGCCCGGATTGCCCGGCTCCACCTTCGGCCCGCTACTCGACGCATCGACGAACCACTGCCCGCCGCCCTCACCGGTGATGTTGAACTGGAACTTCGCGCCGACGCGCTGCGCAATGTCGGGCTTGGCCGCCATCGCGTTGGCGAGATCGGTTTCGAATAGCTTCGGGATATCCACTGAAGACCTCCTGATGATTTTGGAATGGCTCTACAGATGATACACCAGATCGGATGCAGCGCAAACACATCCGGGCTTGACTGCGGGTGCTGCTGAGATATCTCCGGGCAAGGCAGCCGGCGTGGATGATCGGAGGGGTATCGGGGGAGAAAGTACCCCCAGCAGGACTCGAACCTGCGCCACCGGCTCCGGAGGCCGGTGCTCTATCCACTGAGCTATGGGGGCGAACCACGAACAGATTATACCATGACACGTCCGACAGGCAAAATGAACGAGATCATCCCCGCAAATATCGTGCCGTCACTTCGTCCATGGCACAGTGAAGGGCCGGGGTTAGGCACTGCCAGCCCTGCCTAACCCCGGCCCCGTTGGCTGTAGTGTAACCGGTCTACGGCGCAATTTAAGTGACTTTGCCTACACTGTTACAAGAAGCGCAAGCCGACGCTCGCCACGAGGACAAGCGCCAGCACAAGGAACGCGATGATATCGATGCGGCGCAGGTGGAGCGGCCGGAAGGTGGAGCGGCGCACGCCCTGCGCGCCGAGCGCGCGCGCTTCGAGCGCCCAACCGAGACGCTCGCTGTGGCGCAGCGCGCTGATCATCATTGCGACGAGCACCGGCAGATAGGCTTGTAGCCGGCCCCGAAAGCTCCGCTGCTCCAGATCGAGGCCGCGGGCCTGTTGCGCATCGCGTACCTGCTCGAACAGGGTGGCAAAAAGGGGCAGATAGCGCAGCGCCAGCGCCAGCGTCAAGCCCCATTCGTAGGGCACGCCCAAGGCGACGAACCCGCGCACCATGCTGGTCTGGTCGGTGGTGAAGAGCCAGAGGAAGACGACCATCGCGAGGGCCAAGAGGCGCAGCGCCAGGAGTGCGCCGCGCATCAGCGATACGGTCGTGATGGTGAACGGTCCGAATGACAACAGCGCCGGCCCCGAACCCGCGCCGAAGAGCGCAGTCAGCACAAAGACCATGATCATCAAAGGCGCGACAAGGCGCAGGATCCGGGCGATGTTTCCGGCCGGGATGTGTGCACGCCAGAAGCCGATGAGACATGCGCCGATCACCGCCGCAGCGGTCCAGATGCTCGGCCACAGGAAGGTGAGCAAGGTTGCGTCAGCCACGAAGGCCAGTTTTACGCGCGGATCCAGCCGATGGATCGCCGTATTGCGGCGCACGTAGAGGTCGAAGCTAACGCCCACCATCGACGTGCTCCTTCGCCGCGGGCCGTGCGGCCTTCTTCTGCCGGCGTTTACAGGCGAGCAAGCGCGCCTGCCAGGCGCCGGCAAACTCGGCCGGGGTCAACGCGTTCGGCGTCATGCCGTAGATGCTCAGGCGATTCGCCAGCCGGGTGACCGGCGGCAACGTCAGCCCTGCGCGCTCGAGGATCGCGGGGTGGCTGAGAAGCTGCCGCGGCGTGCCGTCGAAGAGGCGTTCGCCGTTGAGCAGGACGATGGCGCGTGTCGCGTATTCGGCTACCAGGCGCATGTCGTGCGTGACCAGGACGACGGTGCGGCCGAGGGTGTTGAAGTTGGCGACGATCTCCATGAACTCCTGCTGGCTGCGCCAGTCGAGGCCGCCCGTGGGCTCATCGAGGATGAGCGCTTTGGGCTGCGCGGCGATCATGGCCGCCAGCGCAACCTGCCGGCGCTGCCCGAAGCCGAGCATGGCCGGCGGCATATCTGCGTAGGGGATCAGACGGAAGCGATCCAACGCGTCGGCCACGCGCTGGGTCACGACCGACCTCGGCAATTCCTGCATGCGCGGCCCGAAAGCGATCGATCTCTTCCTGGACCGTCGGCGAAAAGATCTGGTGATCGGGGTTCTGGAAGGCATAGCCCACCAGCCGGGACAGCTCGGCGATGCGCGTGGTGCGGGTGTCCCGCATCTCCACCAGCACGCGGCCCTGCGTGGGTTTGAGCAGGCCATTGAGGTGTTTCGCCAGCGTCGTCTTGCCCGAGCCGTTCGGCCCCAGCAGCGCGACGAATTCGCCGGGATTGATGTCCAGGCTCACGTCGCGCAGCGCCGCCGTGCCGTCGGGATAGATATGGGACACGCCTTGGACGGCGATCTGCGGGCCGGCGATCTGCGAACGGTCGCT
>JALOOE010000475.1 GCA_025454565.1 Anaerolineae bacterium | reverse complement strand
CTGTACCAGTCAGGGCCTCAGCGGCTCAATGGGCATCTGTCTGGCAAATGCGTGCCAGTTCCTGCAATGGAGCAGCCCATGTCAACGACCTCAGCGCCCAATATACCGGTCTGCTCCGGGCTGGATTCGTTTTCCCACTTCGTCCCTTCAGCTCCCCAACAGGGCGTGATCCAGAGGCTTGTGCGAGCTCTGGGCCAGCCGTCTTCTCATACTCGTCAGCGGATCCATTTCCACACCCTCACAAGGAGAAGCAAGATGAAGAAGCTGTTTGTTGTCATCAGCGTGCTTGTTGTGTTGAGCATGCTCTCGGCCTGCGCGCCCGCGCCGACGCCAGCTCCGGCCCCAACGTCCGCGCCGGCCGCGAAGGCGCCGGAACCGACCAAGGCGCCGGCCGCCGCACCCACCAAGGCCCCGGAGCCGACAAAAGCTCCTGAGCCGACCAAAGCGCCGGCCGCCGAGCCGACCAAGGCGCCCGCGGCGGCTGCTGCCCCAACGGCTACCGCTGCGCCCAGACCGACGCCGCCGCCAGGCCGCACCGTAGTGGAGTTCTGGTATGGGCTGGGCAAACCGCTGGGCGACGTGCTCGAAGCGGTCGTGATGGACTTCAATAAGTCGCAGGATAAGTACTATGTCGATCCGATCTACAAGGGCGCCTATCCCGATACGATGAATGCAGCCATCGCGGCGTTCCGCGCCGGCAAAGCCCCGGGCGTCGTCCAGATGTTCGAGGTCGGCACCGCGACGATGATGGCGGCCAAGGGCGCGATCAAGCCGGTCTACCAACTGGCGAAGGAAACCGGCTGGACTCTCGATCCCAACATCTATATCCCGGCCGTGCGCGGCTATTACAGCGAAGGCGATAACATGATCTCGATGCCGCTGAATAGCTCGACGCCCATGCTGTACTACAACAAGGATGCTTTCAAGAAAGCCGGGTTGGATCCGGAGAAGCCGCCGAAGACGTGGAACGAGGTGCGCGCGGCCGCCAAGAAGCTGGTGGACAGCGGCGCAACCAAGTGTGGCCTCACCTTCGAATGGCCTACCTGGACGCAGTTGGAGAACTTCTCGGCGCTGCACAACGTTCCGCTTGCGACGAAGGCGAATGGCATTCAGGGGATGGACGCCGAGCTCAAGTTCAACGCCGATCTGCAAGTTCGTCACCTCCAGACGTTGATGGACATGGCGAAGGAGGGTTCGTTCAAGTACGGTGGCCGCGACGGGGCTGCGACGGTGCTCTTCCCCTCGGGCGAGTGCGGCATGATCATGGCGTCCTCGGCCGCCCGCGCACGCATCAAGAACGAGTCGAAGTTCGATTGGGGCGTGACGTTCCAGCCCTACTATGACGATGTGGCGGGCGCGCCGCTCAACTCGATCATCGGCGGCGCCAGCCTGTGGGTCATGAACTCGCCCAATCGCACAGCGGATGAGTACAAGGCCATCTCCGAGTTCTTCAAATACATCAGCAAGCCGGAGGTGGATGCGCGCTGGCACCAGGAGACCGGCTACTTGCCGATCACCCACGGCGGCTACGAGAAGACCAAGGCCGATGGCTTCTATGCCAAGAATCCAGGCGCCGACCTCCCGTACCAGCAGTTGACGCGTTCCAAGCCGACCGAAAACTCGCTGGGCCTCCGACTGGGTAACATGCCCGAGATTCGCACCATCGTCTATGAGGAGTGGGAGAAGGCCTTCCAAGGCCAGCAGACCGCCAAGCAGGCGATGGACAGCGCCGTCAAGCGCGGCAACGAAGTGCTGCGCAATTTCGAGAAGACCTATAAGTAGGCTCTGTCCCGGACCTGACAGGTTTCCGGCGAGCCGAAGGTTCGCACGACCTGTCAGGTCTTCCGCTACTCGGATAGGTGTACTCGGTAGGCGCTTACTTCGAGGGGAATGATGGAACGTCGAGTCATTTTCAACAACCGTATCTTGCCTTATTTCCTGCTCTTGCCCCAGCTCGCGATTACGATCGTCTTCTTTTTCTGGCCCGCCAGCCAGGCTATCTATCAATCTCTGCTGCGTCAAGACCCCTTCGGACTCCGCACTACGTTCGTGCTTTTCCAGAACTTCCAGGATGTGCTCAGCGATCCGCTCTATCTCGAAGCGTTCAAAGTCACCGCTATCTTTTCCCTGTCTGTCACGTTTTTCGTCATGACGCTGGCGCTGCTCTTCGCGGTATTGGCCGATCGACAGATTCGCGGGGCCCGGGCCTATAAGACGCTCCTGCTGTGGCCTTATGCGCTGGCGCCCGCGGTGGCGGCGGTACTGTGGGTGTTCATTTTCCATCCCTCCATCGGCATCTTGGGCAAGACGCTCAATGTCCTGGGGCTGCATTGGGATTATCAACTCAACGGCGTGCAGGCGTTAGTGCTCATCATCGTCGCGTCGTCGTGGAAACAGATCGCGTACAACTTCCTGTTTTTCCTCGCTGGCCTGCAATCGGTGCCGCTCGCGATCACCGAGGCAGCGATGATCGACGGGGCCAGCGCCTGGAAGCTGTTTCGCTCGATCCTCTTTCCGCTCATTTCGCCGATGACCTTCTACCTGTTAACTATCAATCTAGTTTTTGCGTTTTTTGACACCTTCGGCGTGATTCACGCGTTGACGCACGGAGGGCCGGGCCGTGCCACGACGACCCTGATGTACAAGGTGTATATGGATGGCTACGTTAACCTGAATCTCGGCCACTCCGCCGCGCAGTCGGTGATATTGATGATCATCGTGAGCGCGCTCGTCTGGTTCCAGTTTCGTGCGATGGAAGGCAAGGTGCATTACGCATGAGCGCCAAACAACGCCGCAACCTCCCGGTGCATCTGATCCTGATCGCCGCCGTGCTCGTTTTTGCTTTCCCGGTATATCTTGCGCTTATCGGCTCGACCTGGGACGCCGGCCGCATCGGCCGCGGCCAGATGCCACTCACGCCCGGGCCGGACCTGATCGAGAACTACACCAATGTCCTGACGAGCGCGCGCGGCGGTCGCATCATCGGCAATCCGGTCCAGGCCTTGCTCTGGAACAGCCTGAAGATGGCGCTGGCGATCACTGTCGGCAAGATCGTCATATCGATCCTTTCGGCGTATGCGGTGGCCTTCTTCAGGTTCCCACTGCGCCGGTTTTTCTTTTGGATGATCTTTCTTACGTTGATGCTACCTATCGAGGTGCGCATCGCGCCCACGTACAAAGTCATGAGCGATCTGGGGCTGATCAACTCTTTCATGGGGCTGACCGTGCCGCTGATGGCATCGGCGACCGGAACGCTCCTGTTTCGACAATTCTTCTTGACGATTCCGGATGAATACGTTGAAGCGGCGAAGGTGGATGGCGCAGGGCCATTACGCTTCTTTTGGAGCATTCTCCTAC
>JALOOE010000474.1 GCA_025454565.1 Anaerolineae bacterium | reverse complement strand
ACTCCTCTTCAATTTCGATCACAGGTTGACTTACTCGGTTTTGCGTTCTTATGGAGAGCCCACACCGCGCAAAACCTGATAGGTGTTCGCACCCCCATCAGGTCTGTTTTCGGAAGTCTGTGATTCCGGGAGCTTGTTCGCCGCCGCCCCGACGGAGGGACGACTGCATCGCCCCGCTCGCGTGAGTCAGCGCGAGGATCGGTCTCTACTGCTGCGGATACGAGCCGGGATAGCCGGCAGGGATGCGATCGCGGTTGGCGGCCCCGGCGCCGGCGATGCTGGCGAGGTCCAGAATAACTGCCAGGAACAGCCACAGCCAGTCCAGGCCCTGGATGGTGCCGATACCCTGCACCAGAAAGACGTACATCAGCGTCGTGAACGGCAGGAACAGGAAGCCGAGGCACGGGATGATGAAGGTGCTGAAGGTGGCGTTCATCATTGCTGGTCGGGCGAGCCAGACGAACAGCAGCATGATACGCGAGAACGACGAGACGAAAGCGGTTAAACACCCTGATGAGTTGTTGCTTCTCATTTGACACCTTTTCTTTGTGAGATAGTGTAGGACGGATCTGCTGGCAGTGACCGCCCTGAATTGTGCGCGATGGGTGTGGTTTCTCCCCGCTGAGGGCCGGTCCGGGCCCTGGCTCGGTCAAGAGACCGGCCAGAGCATGTTTCCGGGTAGAATGCCCTGTGTTCGGGCGCCTGCCCCGGCTCGGTCAAGCGACCGGCCAGAGCATGTTTCTGATAGAGCTTCAGCCCGCCAGCAGCTTCTGCTTGGCTGCGGCGAACTCCTCGTCGCTCAACACACCGGCATTGTGCAACTGCGCGAGTTGCTGGAGTTGGGCGGTCAGGTCAGCGCCGGCGGCCGCCGGCGCTGGAGCCGGCGCAGCCACAGGCGCCGGAGGGGGCGGTGGCGCATACTGCTGTTGCTGCGCCTGCGCGTCAGCCACGCCTTGCTGATAGGCCATATCTTGCTGCTGTTGCGCAGCCGCATTTTGCGACGCGTACTTCTGCTGTTGGTGGTGGCTGACCGCGCCGGCGGTCCCCGCAACTACAGCGGTGGTGGCCGCGACACGCACCAGCGGCATTCCTCGTCTTCGCATCATATGATCCTCCTGATGTTTCTATTGGCTCCGGCAGCCGCGCCACATGGGAACGCTGCCGGAGGATGCTCGTCTGCTTACGCCGTGGCGAGCGCAACGATGTCGGCCAGCGCGGCTTCCACCACGTCATGCGGGATGCGCTCGAACATCACCAGCCGGCCGTTGGCGTTCAACATGGCCTGCTGCGTCTTCTTCGCCCACAGGTTCTCGATCAGCATGATCCCGGCGGTGCTGTTCTCGGCGAGCTGCTCCGCAATCATGGCGATGTCGCTATCCGTGATCATCTGGCTCACGTCGGCCTTGAGCGGGTCGAACATCGCGATGTGCGCGGCGTCCAGCTCGCGCAACTCCCGAACGGTCACCTGGCCCTCACTTTTCATGATGACGACCAGGTCGATGATACGGATGATCCCCTTGTCGACCAACTCGAATAGCTCAGGCAGGATCTCGCCCTTGAAGCGATTGCCGGGAAACTCCAGTGCGATGATGTCGATGGGCCCGAATGTCATTGGTTATTTCCTTTCGAGATGTGATTGTGCGATTGCCGGCATGTGCCGCTCAGCGCGCAGCTTCGCACTGCGGACAGCGTCGCTTTTGAGCGGCACTCAAAGGGGCCGAGGTGACCGCATGCGAGCATAGGCGTGGCCTGATCGTATCGTCCCGCCTCAATGGCTTGGGTCTTCAGCAGAGGATGGGGACCTAAGCCGTTCGACCTTGAGCAGGGGAAACCCCATGTCATACAGCGTGTTCAACACCCCCAACAGGGCAGCCTGATCGGTGAGTTCGCCGGTCAACGTGGTGACCGGCTGCTGGTCCGCTGCGTGCCTCGCGGTGATCGTCAAGTCTCCCAACCGGTCGGCCAGGCTCGCGCTCAACTGGCCGTGGACGCGAATCCGATAGCGGCCTGGCAAATCGAAAAATCGGCGTCGACTACCCGGGTTCAATATGGCACCTCTCAAACCGCTGGCATGGCGGCCAATGATTACAGTATACAGCGCTCCCGCAAGGGATGCCAGCCCCGAAAGGTCGTATTAAGGGTGTAGTCGAGGAGCGGGGAGGCCTTACAGCAGACCGAGGCGGGTCGCTTTGGCCACTGCCTCGCGCCGGCCGCCAGCCTGGAGCTTCTGATAGAGGTTAGTGGCGTGTCGTTTGACCGTCTGAGGGGAAATGACCAGCGCCTGCGCGATCTCTTTGTTGCTCAACCGCTGCGCCAGAAGCGCCAGCACCTCGCGCTCGCGCTCGGTCAGAGGTTCGATCGGCTCCGACCGTCCCATCGGTGAAGCGGCTGCGCCCTGGTTTGGAGCAGCGGGTGTATACTCGCCAAATGCCTGCAGGATTTGGCGAGTATAGTGCGGTGCGACGCCCGTGCGCCGCAGTCGGGCAAGCAGCCCCGCCATCCGTGGCCCCAGGTCGACGAAGACGCGAATGAAGCCGCCCGGTTCGGCCAGGGACACGGCCTGTTTCAGCAGCGCCAGCGCCGCCCGTTCGTCCCCCTGCGCGTCCTGAAGCAAAGCTTGCAGCGCCAGCACCTCGATCGTGAAGCGCGTGTTATGGGTGGTCGTCACGAAATCATACAGCCGAGCCAGTGCTTCGGCGGCCGGCGCGCGGCCGGCAGGCGTATCCTGCGCCAGAAGGATCTTCGGCGGCGTCAGTTGCGGCGCGTAGAAGAGCGCCATGGTGGAAAGCGGCACATGAAAGTTGACTGTGTTTGCCCAAAAACTGGCGGCGCCCAAATCGCCCTGCATCACAGCCAGTTCAGCCCGGAACGCCTCGGCAAGCGGCAACAGCGACTCACAACTCGTTTCGCGCAGGTAAGTGATGGCCCAGGCGACAGCCTCGCGCGCCTGGGCTGGCGAACCTCGCGCCTGATGGATCAGGGCACGGATGAACGCACCGTACAAGCAAGGTCGGGCATTGCCCGCGTAGCGCAGCTCTAGGGCGGCCAGGGCGTGCGTCTCAGCGGCAGCCAGGTCGTTGCGTTGATAGTAAGCGCAGCTCAGGAAAAGATGTGCCCACGCGAGGGACTGACTCAGGTGGGGTGGCCGGACGACAGTCAGAAGATCGGCCGCCGTCTGCAACATCGCGGGCAGGTCCCCAGCGATCCATTGGACGTAGCAGTTCATGCCGAGGATACGACCACGAAAGACGCCGACTCCTGCCGTATCTTCCTGCCGGCCAGTGGCCAGTGTGGCATAGGCGAGGTCCAGGTGACCGGATTTCTGGTAGGCAAGGGCCAGGTGCAGCCACGCAATACT
>JALOOE010000473.1 GCA_025454565.1 Anaerolineae bacterium | reverse complement strand
TCACCCTCTCGTCGCAGTATCGCCCGTTGCAGCATTTCATCGAGGATTTCTGGAACCACCCGAAGAACCTGATGGCGCTCCGGCTGCCGGAGATGTGCCTGGAGCTGGCGCGCGCCGGCGAACTGTTCCCGGCCCTGCACCACGATCCGGCGGGCATGAGCTACGTCCGCTTCGTGCCCGCCACGGCGATCGACGAAGTGCGTTGGCAGACCGGCGACTACGAGACGGAGCTGGAGTATCACGAGCGCACCCCCGACCTCAGCGGCCGCTGGTGGCCGGCACCCGCCAACCCCGCCGCACGCCGCGCCGACAGCATCCTGCTGCACTACGCGGTCAACCGGCCCATCGGCTGCACGCGCGGCGACTCCGACCTGGCCCCCATCGTAACCTGGCTCAAACGCTACTCCGGCTGGCTGGAAGATCGCGCCCGCCTCAACTGGGCGGCGCGTGTTTTCCTGTGGTTCGTCACCGTGCCCACCAACCAGGTCGAGACCGCCAAGAAGAAGTACGCGGTCACCCCCGAACCCGGCAGCGTCATCGTCAAGGACTCCGCCGAGACCTGGGAGATGCAGACGCCCAACCTGCAAGGCCGCGACGCCTCCGCCGACGGCCGCCAGTTGCGCTACATGATCGGCGCCGGCGCCGGCGTCCCGCTGCACATGCTGGGCGAGGGCGAGAACACCAACCTGGCCACCGCCACCGCCATGCAAGACCCCACCATGCGCCAGTACCGCCGCCGCCAGCTCTATTTCTGCCACGTCCTGAAAGACCTGGTCGTCACCGCGTACAACCACTACACCGAGCTGCACGACCAGAGCCGCCGCCAGGTGACGCACGACATGCTGGCAGCCGCCGTGCCGGAGATCAACCGCGACGACAACGGCGCGCTCGCCATCGCCGCCCGTGACATCGTGCAGATGCTCGCCGTGCTGCGCGACGAGCTGCGCAAGTCCGGCATCGAGCGCAGAGCCAACTGACGACGCTCGGGACTGAGCTCCTGCAGCCGCCGGTTGAATTCGACCAGCTCGGGCAGCAGCGCCATGTCCAACCCCAGGAAGTATTCCACGGGGCGATTCAGGATGCGCGCAAGCTGAAAGAGCTGCTCAACGGCGAACGTCTGCCTATCGCGCTCATAATGCCCATAGGCTGCGTCAGTCAAGCCAAGCTTTTCGCCAACCTCCTCCTGGCTAAGACCGACTTCCTCTCGCGCCGTACGTACTCGTTGAGCAATTGCTTTGCTTGAGATCATTTCACAGGCATCTTATCACAAATCTTACAAAATGTAGCCCTAACCCACTTGACAAATCCTACAATTAGGAGTATGATCTCCTACAGTTGGTTGGGTGCTCTCTGGCTCTTTTTTTGACCGGGAATACTACGATTTGTAGTATCTAATCCTACCGGAGGTTGCCACATGACCTATGCCGCACAGCTCAAGACGATGCGCCAGGCCCGGGGCCTGACCCAAGAGGAATTGGCCGCCAAGACCGGCATCCCGAACACCTACCTCTCCATGATGGAAACCGGCCGCATCATCCCCGCCGGCGAGTGGGAAGCCAAGCTGCGTGAGGCGCTGGAGTGGACGCCGGACACCGACGCGCTGCTGGGTGAGCTGCTGCAGCACACCAGCCTGGACGTTACCGCGCACCACTTGGCCGCCTAACCCTTTATTAGCGGGAGTGTTTCAGATGCCCAAACGCAAACGTCGCATCATCATCTCCTATAAGCTGACCGTCCCCGATCTGCAGATTCAGCCGTCGCTCTTGCAGGTCATGGATCCCATCATCGAGACGCCCAAGAAGGATCTGAGCATCGAAGAGCGCTTCCGCCTCTTCGACCAGGCCAATCCGCAGGTGTACCAGGTGCTGGAGCAGATGGCGCTCGACCTGGCCGCCCGCGGCCACGAGCGCATCGGCGTCAAGATGCTGTGGGAGACGCTGCGCTATCGGTACGCCATGCAGACCAACGGCGAAGAAGACTATCGCCTCGACAACAACTACACCAGCCGCTTTGCGCGCAAACTGGCGCAAAACCCCATGCTGGCCGAGCGCATCGAGATGCGCCAGCTCAAGGCGGAATGACGATGAACGCCGGATCGCTGCGGCGCTTCGCCGCCTCCATGTACGAACCGGCCCGGACGAGCCCGGGCAAGGCCATCAAGTCCCGGCCGCTGCCGGGGAACGAGCTGGTGCTCACCCGCATCGGCGGGGCCTGGACGTTGGCGCTGCGCCGCGAGGAGACGCCCATCGCCCTGGAGGACGCCCAGGCCGTGGCCGAGGCGTTCGTGGTGCCCGATGAGGCGCAGATCCGCTTCGAGGAGCGCCGCGAGGTGCAGCCGGTCACGCAGGCCAGCGTGCCGGTCTTCTATGCGCGCTGGGCGTGGCAGGAGTAATGCACTATCTGATCTGGGTGGCGTTGGTGGTGTGGGCCGGTGGCGGCGGGCTGTGGGTGTGGGCCGCGTGCGCGCTGGCCAGCAAGATCGACGCAAGGGAAGGCGATGACGATGAATGCGCTTGATCGGTGCGTTGAGGGCCTTTCTGGGTCGAGTTCTGGGACATCTTCCGCGATGGCAGAAAGACCCGCTCAACGGGCCGGGCGAGACAGGGGTCGTCTGGTCTAGGATTCCTCCTTCGATGGCGGTGAGGGAGGGGGGGCCTCGCCTCACCGCCGGGGGAGAGGAATGGGACGGGTACGGGCGACTCATGAGTCGCCCCAACAGGGGGGAACGATGGATACGCAACTGGCGCTCTACCAGGCGCCCGCGGTCGAAGTTTTGGACCCGGAGCCGCCGGTCAATCCGAACGACATGATGGCCGCCTTCATGCACGCGCTGGTCGCGGCGGCGCCGCCGAAGCTGACCGAAGAAGAGAAGGAGCGGGCGTGGGCGGAAGCCTACGATAAGTGGTTGGCGGAGACGCCGAAGACGGGCGCGCCCCGTCCGGCCGCCACGGCCCGCTCCTATCAGGCGGCCTGGACTGACTTCAAGATCTTCTGCCCCAAGAAATACTGGCGCGTGACCGGCCTCGACGTGCGCGAGTGGGTGGACGATCTGCGCACACGGGTGATCGACCCGAACACCGAAAAGGGGCTGATCGCCAACGGCCGCCGGCAACCGGGGCAGCTCCGGCGTGCAACGGCCGCCGGTCGAACCGTGGAAAGACGTGGCCTATCTGGATCCCGATCAGCTCGCCGCGTTCCTGGGCGCCATCCGCTCGGCGAAGACGCAGCTCGAGCTGGCCAATAACCCGGAGGGAGTCCTCTCGGCGAAGGCCCAGCAGCAGTTGCGTGATCACGCGCTGTTCTACTGCTACATCGCCACGGGCGCGCGCAACTCCGAGGTGCGTACGTGGCGCTGGCGCGACATCAGCGTGCGGGGCGGGAAGCGCTTCTACTCCTGGGCGAACAAGGGCAAGCACGGCTCCGACGAGCTGCCGGCAGATGCCTGGGCGTGCGTGGAGACCTATCTGCGGGCGGCCGGGCGGCTGGCGGCGCTGCAGCCCGATGATTACATCTTCCAGCCGGTGGGCGACGCAATCCTGCACATGCGGCGCAAGGACAGCGAGCAGCCGGTGATCGACGCGGCGACCTGGTCGAACAATCGGGCCTTGAGCGCGGGGGAGGCCAACCGGCTGCTGCGCACCTATGCGCGGCGCGCGGGCATCGGCGATGTGGCAAAGCTGCACATCCATAGCTTACGGCACTCCAAAGCGATGCTGTTGGACGCCTGCGGCGTCAACGTGCGCACGATCTCCCAGGAGCTGCATCACTCCGGGCTGGACATGACCGGGCGCTATTTGCACGCGGTGGCCGGCCAGCGCAACACGACGTGGGCGGCGTGTGCGGCCAAGCTGAACCTGTAATCACTCGCGCTAATAATTTGTTACCGGTATACCCGGCGGGCAACACCGCGCGAAGGTTAGACACGTGGCCCCAGGATAGGGCCACAGAGACGGGAATGACCACGAATGGCTGATAACTGGGTCACGATCGGGCTGCTGGCGTTGACGGTGGGCATCTTGTATGCCGCCGTGGTGCACGTGATCCAGGAAGACGATCCGGATCACCCCTACACGTTCGTGCTGGTGATCGCGGGCACGCTGTTGACGTTGGGTATCGGTGCGCTGTGCGTGCCGTTCCAATACATCCTGTGGCTCGGAGGCATCTATGTCCTGACTGGCACACCCCAGGCGTTGGGTGCGATGTATCGCCAACGCCTGCGCCGCCGCACGCAGGCGGCCGCGCAGGTCCAGACGTTACGGGAGACACTGAGGGGAGGTGATAGGTGACATCGCCTCGGCGGGTCAACGGCTATGAAGATGGCGAGCTGTTGCGCATCGCCCGCCAGGCCAACGTGGAGATGCGGGGGTTGCTGGACGAATCGGCGGAGGCTATCGCACGACTGCCCGGCATGGCCGGGTTGGCCTTCCGAATCAGCCTGAAGTTGCAGCAGCAACACAGCGCGCTGCTGGAGATGGAGCGCATCCGCTCGGCAGCGCGCCGCAAGACGCAGTCTCAGGAATGAAAAAGCCGGCGGGGGAACGCCGGCACCGCCGCAGGGGGGAACCTGGTCGGCGGCAACCAGAGTATAGCACAGGGGGAAACGCATGTCTAAATCCTTTGCCACCGTGGACGAATACCTGACCCACGAGCGCCGCGCCGTGCGCCGGTGGGAAACCATCTTCAACTTGCTCTGGCTGGCGCTCGCCGTGCTGCTCGCGCTGACGCTGACGGCCTGCGATGGTGAGGTGCAGGGCTATCCCGGCCGCGGGGCCATGGGCGAGGCCGTCTGCCCGGCCGGGCAACACGTGGACGCCTACGGCACGCACGGCGTTGCCGTGTGCGTCAAATGAGCCGGCGGAGGAACGAATGGAACCGAAATACTACGTCGTCACAGTCGATCAGCACGGCAACGAGGAGCGCACGTTATACGCGTTTCCAATGGCGGAGGCGGAAGCGATCAAGTGTGATTTCGATGAGTGCTTCGGCGACTTCAAACATCGCCTCGAACGCGCCGACAAGTGCGCAGCCAAGAACGGCTACGAGGAGGCGCACCATGCAACCCGGTGAACCACTCGGTGATATCGCAACGGCAATGGTGTTTCTGATTTGTGTGCTGGGCGCGTGGCGACTGATCGCATGGCTCACCACCGACCACATGCCGTCTGAGTAACAAACAAAAAGCCCCGGCGCGGGAACGTCGGGGCGCCCAGCGGAGAGCGGCTGGGTGACAATCATCATACACAGGAGAGCGCAATGTTACAAACCTATCGGGCCTATTGTCCATCTGACGGCCCTGCGAAAACTCCCGCCGAACTGGCCAGTTGGGCAATCGGCGAGCTGCTCGCCGTGCCCGGCGCCATCTACGCCAACGCCCGTGACCTGCCGGCGCTTAACGGCACCATGCTCGCCGCACGCGTCGCCGGCGCGCCGCAACACGGCATCGTCCAGCCGGGCACGGTCTGGGTGGCAGCGGAGGCGGTG
>JALOOE010000472.1 GCA_025454565.1 Anaerolineae bacterium | reverse complement strand
GATGGAGGCAATGGCTGTAGTTTGCCGCCGATTGCGCTTGGCCCGGCGTGAATGAATGCTTTTTCATCAGCCTCCACCCCAAGATCTCTCTACCCGCCTAACCGCTATACCGTCGTCGGCGCATATGGCCGAATCTCGCGCTCCAGTCGGGGTTCCAATGCAGCGGCGACCACGTCCAGGTCGTAGTCCGCCTGCAGCCCCAGCCAGAACCGCGGCGACGTGCCGAAGAAATGCGCCAGCCGCAAGGCAGTATCCGCCGTGATGCTTCGCTTTTCCAGCACGATCTCATTGATACGGCGCGTGTCCACACCGATCGCAAGCGCTAGCCGATTCTGGCTCAACCCCATCGGCGTTAGAAATTCCTCCCTTAGCACCTCGCCAGGATGCACCGGCCTTAGCTTCTCTTCGGCCATTGCTCAACGCTCCTCGCTAGTGGTAGTCCGTGATCTCCACCTCGTAGGCATCACTGCCTTCCCAACGAAAACAGACCCGCCATTGATCATTGATGCGCACGCTGTGTTGCCCCGCCCGATCCCCGATCAGTTTTTCAAGCCGATTTGCAGGCGGCACGCGGAGATCGTTCAACGACACCGCGTTATTGATCATGCGCAGCTTGCGCAGCGCCACCTGCTGGATGTCCGATGGCAACTTGCGTGAGCGCTGCAAGCTGTAGATCAGACGGGTTTCTTCGTTCCCAAAAGACTTGATCACGGTTCTATTCTATAGCGCGATGCGCTAAGTGTCAAACGCCCAAAGAGCGCAAGACCCACAAATCACACGGCCCAGACCGCCAATATTCGTAAATCTGACAGCCTGGGCCGATCTTTCCTAAAGCGCTGCGCTCCTATTCGCGCTTCAGCACATCCTTGATCTTCCCGTCCGCGTCGAAAATCCGCACCTCCAGCGGCGTCTGTCCCGACAGCGTATGTGTGGCGCAGCCGAAGCAGGGATCGTATGACCGGAAGGCCATTTCCACGCGGTTCAGGATGCCCTCTGTCACCACGCCTTTCCGGATCACCGCCTGGGCAGCCTTGCGCACCGAGATGGCGATGGGCGCGTAGTTGTTCGTCGTCCCGACGATCAGGTTGGCCTTCTTGACGAGGCCGCGCTCGTCGGTGATGTAATGGTGCGTCAGGGTGCCGCGCGGGGCCTCGACGATGCCGACGCCCTCGGTCGGCTTCTCGGTCGGCAGGTTGCGCACATGTGGGTTGGTGATGTCGGGATCGGTACACAGCTCCAGCAGCCGCTCGGCCGCGTAAAGCAGTTCGACCAGCCGCGCCCAGTGCGTCGCCAGGGTGTGATGCACCGGCTTGCCGCCCAGGGTGGCGTAGAACTCCTCGTAAGCCTCCTGTGCGCGGGGGGTCGCCATGCCGTCCGAAGCGTTGAGCCGCGAAAGGGGCGTGGCCTGGTAGACACCGCTGTCTTTACCGTATTCCAGCCCCTTCCACCCAACCTTCTTCAGGTAAGGAAACTTGAGGTAGGTCCACGGCTCGACCCGCTCGGCCACCACGTCAAGATACTCGTTCGGGGAGTACTTCAGCAGTTCCACGCCGTCGGGTCCGACCACGCGCACCTTGCCGTCGTAGAAGTTGGTCTTGTTGTTGGCGTCCACCATGCCCATGTAGTAGGTCTGCATCGTGAACGCGTCCGACAGGATCATGTCGACGTAGCCCTGGTTCTTGAGCACGACATCCTTGAAGAGCTGGATGCTGAAGAGGGCAAAATCGACTTCCTCGCGCGCGATCTTCTCGAAACTCGCGCGTTCCTCCTCGGTGATCCGCTTCGCCACGCCGCCGGGCACGCCGAAGGTCGGATGCACCTTGCGACCGCCCAGCGCGCCGATGATGTCCATCGCTTTGCCGCGCGCCTGGATCACCGCGGTGCCGGTCTCTACGCCGACCTTGTGGATCAGACCCAGGATGTTGCGCTCGGCCGGCGGCGCATCCGGCCCCAGGACGAAGTCCGGCGCAGCCAGGATGTAGAAGTGGACGGTGTGATCGGCGACGTAGAACGCGGAGTAGAAGAGTTCGCGCAACTTCTTGGCCGTCGGCGGCGGATCGACGTGATAGACCGCGTCGCAGGCCTTGGTCGCGGCCATGTGATGCGCTTCGGGGCACACGCCGCAGATGCGCGGAGTGATGTCGTTCATCTCCTCGACGCGGCGGCCCTCCGCGAACTTCTCGAACCCGCGCAGCTCCGGGATCACCATGTACGCGTTGGCGACGTCGCCCACGTCGTTCAGGAAGATATCGATCCGGCCGTGGCCTTCCAGCCGGGTGATCGGATCAATGCTGATTTTCTGCATCTGTTTCTCCTCTTTTGCCACGGATTACACGGATTTCACTGATCATTCTCTGCGGTCGAACACTGAATGCGCCTCAGCAGAGAGTTCTCTTGGTGATAAGCAAGATAATCTGTGTCAATCCGGGTCATCCGTGGCTAAACCATCACTTCACCAATCGCTTGTGCTGGAGCGATCGGGCGCCGAAGTTGAGCAGCAGCGCCAGGCGAAGCCCGGTCGCCGCCAGGTGGTTGAGCGCCTGAGCTTCGTGGTTGGCGTTCAAAGCGGAGATGGCTTTGAGTTCCAAGATGATCTTTCCCTCTACCACAAAATCGGCTTCATAGTCGCCCACCAGCACGCCTTTGTAGGCGACCGGAAGACGCTTGAGCTGCTCAAAACGAATGCCTCGCAATGTCAACTCGTGTGCTAACGCCGCTTGGTACACCGCTTCCAGGTATCCAGATCCCAGTATCTTGTGAACCTCCATCGCCGCGCCGATGATGGCGAAAGTTAACTCCTGATAGAGCAATTCCATCATCGCCTCCACATGAGCCACAGATTACACGGATTTCACTGATATCCTCTCCGTGTAATCCGTGCAATCCGTGGCTAAGGGCTTGTCAAGAAACAAGTTCCCGTTCTGGCTCGGTCGGAGACCGGCCAGAGCAGGAAGTTATACTTTGACAAGCCCTAAGCAAGTTTCGCACGATGGAGCATCGACGCGGGCAGGCTGAAGCGGTAGAACGTGCCGATCGGGTCGGGGATCTCGCTCACGATGCGGCGAGCCTCTTCTTCGGTGTCGGCATCTACAACGGATGCGACCGCGGAAAGTAACGCGGCGCCCTGATCGTGGATGTGCGGCGGCGGGCCGTAGCAGCCGCGGCACGGGATATCCACCTTCGTGCAGAGCGAGCCGCAGCCGCCGCGCGTCGCCGGCCCCGCGCAGATGATGCCCTGGTCGAAGAGACACTGTGTCGAGTCAGCGATGATCTCGTGGTAGCGGTGGAACTGCTTGATCCGCTTCTCCTCGCGCACGTGCTTGCACTCGTCGCATACCGTTTTCTCGGTCGCGCCGACCACG
>JALOOE010000471.1 GCA_025454565.1 Anaerolineae bacterium | reverse complement strand
TGCGCGAATCCCTCGTCCCAGGCCAGCCTGCACACGGCCGAGGCGATCGCCAGCGAGATCTGCCGGATGTTGCGCAGATCGGGGTAGATCGTGCCGGCGTGGAGTTCTTCCGCGGTGACCATGTGCGCGAGGGTCTTGGCGGCCGTGAAAAACATCTCGTCGGTGACCTTGCTGGCGCCGCAAGCCACGGCGCCCAGCCCGACTCCGGGAAAGATGAACATGTTGTTGCCCTGGCCGGGCACGAAGATGCGACCCTCGATGCGCACCGGCGGGAAGGGACTGCCGCTGGCGAAGATGGCATTGCCGTTGGTCCAGCCGTAGGCCTCTTCGGCCGTGCATTCGGCTTTGGTGGTGGGGTTGGACAGCGCGAAGATGATCGGTTTGGCACAGGTCTTGTGCATGGACTTGACGACGTCCTCGCTGAAGGTGCGGGCGTGGCCGCTGGCCCCGATCAGGATCGTGGGCTGCACGCGCTGCACGATCTCGAGCAGGGTTTTGGCCGGCTCCTCGTCCCGCGCGTAGGCAATCTTGTGATCTTCCAGCTTGCCGCCGCGGGTCGTGGTGACCAGGCCCTTCGAGTCGACCATCCAGACGAGCTTGCGGGCGTCTTCCAGCGTCAGGCTGTGCTCGTCGGCGATGCCGGCGCAGATCATGTCGGCGATGCCCACTGCGGCGGAACCCGCGCCGCAGAAGACGATGCGCTGATCGGACAGGTGTTCCTCGCGAATCCTCATGGCGGCGAACAGGCCGGCCAGGACCACCGAACCCGTGCCCTGGATATCGTCGTTGAAGCAGAGAATTTCGTCGCGGTAGCGCTTCAGCAGCGGGAACGCCTTGTCGTTGGTGAAGTCCTCCCACTGGATCAGCACGTGCGGCCAGCGCTTGGTGGCCGCCTGCACGAACTCGTCGACGATCTCGTAGAATTCCTCGCCGTGCACCCGGTGGTGCGTGAGGCCGAGGTACAGCGGATCGTCGAGCAGGTCGGTATTGTCGGTGCCGACGTCGAGCAGGATCGGAAGCGTGCGTTCGGGGTGCAACCCGGCACAGGCCACGTAAAGCACCAGCTTGCCGATCGGGATGCCCATGCCGTTCGCGCCGAGGTCCCCCAGGCCGAGGATGCGGCTGCCGTCGTACATGCCCCGGTTGCGGCGATAGATGTGCCCGAACTGCTGGCAGGCGTAGCCGACCGTGGGCGTGTACATGATCGGCGTCATCTCGAGCAGGTTGTCCAGCAGCACGCGATAGAACAGCGTCATGTTGCGGTCGGCCAGGGCGGTCAGGAAGGTGTACTTGGCCAACGGATCGGTAAGATGCGCGTAGTTCTCCATCACGCGATGCACCTGTTCGTCCATGTCGGCGCTGTGGGGCGGCAACAGGCCGCTCAGGCCGAGGGCGATGCGCTCCTCCGGCGTAAAGGCGGTACCCTTGTTGAGCCAGGGGTCATGCAGCAGGGGCAGGCCCCGGCGCGTGACGGGCAGGGGATCGGTCGAACTCGGAAGGTGGAACTGGAGGTTCTGTAACATGGTTGCTTCCTCCGTGCTCCGGCCGCGTGATCAGGGGACACACGCCCAGGACGGAACACCGTTTTTTCAGGTAAGCACAGTATTGCGCAACCGCCGCCCGCACGCAGTGATTTATGTCACCGCTTCGCCGCACTCACGGGCGATTCCCCGCCTGAGGTAGAATTCGGGCAATGCCACGGCGCGCGCCAGGCCAGCGGAGGACAGCACGATGATCAACGCCTATGCCAGCGACGGCGGTCGGCTGCAACTCACCGAACCCGACGACGCGGCCCTGCAAGGCGCGGTCTGGCTCGATCTGTTCGAGCCGACGAAGGAGGAGGAGGCAGCCGTGGAACGCGCGCTGGGGATCGACGTGCCGATGCGCGAAGAAATGGAGGAGATCGAGATTTCCTCGCGCCTCTATCTCGAAAACAACGCGGTGTACATGACCGCCACCTGGCCGGCGAACACCGACGGCGACGACCCTCACCTGGCGCCGGTCACCTTCGTGCTGGCGGGCGAGCGGCTGGTCACGGTGCGCTATCACGAACCGCGCACCTTCCAGACCTTCAGTTCCCGCGCGTGTCGCGCGGCGCTCGGCTGCCACAACGGGGAGGCCGTGCTGGTCGCGCTGCTGGAAGCACAGGTGGATCGCCTGGCCGACGTCCTCGAGCGGATCGGCCGCGATATCGCGCAACTTTCGCGGGAGGTCTTTCAGCGGCCGGGTGCAAAATTGAGCACCGGTGCGCGGTTCCAGCTCGTCCTCCAGGCCATCGGCCGCAAGGGCGATCTGACTTCCAATATCCGGGACTGCCTGGGTTCGCTTCTGCGCATGATCGGGTTCCTCGGCAATGTCACGCTGCAGGCCCGGAACGACAAGGAATTACGCGCCCGCATCGGCACCTTGTCGAGCGACTGTCAGTCCATCATCGACCACGCGGGGTTTCTCACCCAGAAGGTCATGTTCCTGCTCGATGCGACGCTCGGGCACATCAGCATCGAGCAGAATGCCATCATCAAGATTTTTTCCGTGGCGGCGGTCGTGTTCCTGCCGCCCACGCTGATTGCCTCGATCTATGGCATGAATTTCGATTTTATGCCCGAACTCGCCTCGCCGTTCGGCTATCCGCTCGCCCTGCTGTTGATGGTGGTCTCGGCGGTGCTGCCGTTCTGGTACTTCAAGCGGCGCCGCTGGCTTTAGGCCGGAGGAAACGGTGGAAATGGACTACGCTGCGCTATTCATCGCCTTTACGCTGCTTTTCCTGGCGGAGATGGGCGACAAGACCCAGCTGATGGCGATGACGCTGGCGCATCGCTACAAGGTGCTGCCGGTCATGGTTGGTACCTTCGCCGCGTTCGCGCTGTTGAACCTGCTCGCCGTCCTGGTCGGCGAGGGACTGGCGCGGATCGTGCCGCGCAACGCGGTGCTGGTCGTGGCGGGGCTGCTGTTCCTGCTGTTCGCGTGGCGCTCCTGGCGCGACAGCGCGGAGGAGCCTACGGAGGCCACGACGATCGATCACCGCCGCGCCTGGCTGACCAGCTTCACGCTGATCTTCGTCGCGGAGCTGGGCGACAAGACCCAGCTGGCCATGGTCGCGCTCGCTGCCAAGACCGGGGCGCTCTGGTCGGTCTACATCGGCGGCACGCTGGCGCTGTGGACCGTGTCGTTGCTGGGCATCCTGGTGGGCCACACGCTGTTGCGCAAAATCGAGCCGCGCTGGGTGCACCGGGCGGCGGCGCTGCTGTTCCTGGGCTTCGGCCTGCTGGCGCTGGGACAAGCCTCCGTCGGCCTGCTGGCGGGCCGGGGGTGAAGGCTGGCCCCGCCGAACGTCGGGGACTGGAATTGGTGGAGGCGGCGGCTTGCCGTAACTAACACTAGCTTGTTGGATTTGCCTTGATCATCAATACCCGCCGCACAAACTCCTGACGATGGTTTCGCAATTCTTTGGTGTACTTGCCATTCCTGGGTGTCAAGCGGAGATAGTCCTGCAGAATTAACTCCGCTCGCTCGCGCTTGTAGGACTTGAGCCACTGCAGAACTTCCCGCAACAGATCCAAGGCCTGCCGATTGTACACAGCGTAGGTGTAGCTCCGGGAATGAATGGACTTGCTGGTGCGCTTGTTAGTGATTTTCCCGACACTGGTGGAGTGCTTCACAAAATCCAGCATCGGTTTTTCAGTGCTGCTGATGGAGACGCAAAGTTGTCGATTTTCATTGCGATGCTTGCGTGTCAGCGTGACGGTTCCTTCTCCGTCAATCAGACCGGCGATATAGGCGGCGTCCGTTTTGGACAGCATTTCGGTGCGCACCCCTTTTGTTATCCAGGTAGCTGTCGTGCAACCCAATTGAGCCCCCGGCAGGCGCCGGGGGCCGAAATTGGTGGAGGCGGCGGGACAGTTGATCCATACCTTTCGATATGGGCTGGACTATTCCTTCACCTGCTGCCGCGCCGGAGCGCGTCGAGCAGGGGAGGGCGTGTTGTGGATCCATCGGTCCGGATCCACCCTAGTACTCCATGCCCGGTCGTTTGGGCGGCAGGAGCCTATGAGTCTCTAGCCGGCTTGCGGGTTTCCCCTTCACCGGACGGCGTTGGCATCGGGCATTGCCCCTAAGCGTTCACCGTATGAGCCCTCTTTTCCAACGGGGATCACTCCCCGTGGCGACCATTGCGTTAATCGAACCCGCGTCCGCAAGTACTCCGCCTTTGGCTCTACATGCTTATCCCGTCTATTGATTTAATTGCAGGCTACCCGAGGGGCAGGGAAGACCTGTAACGAGCCTGTAGGGTTTTAACGAATCCGCGCCAGGCGCGCTTCATCGCGATCCCATATCGGGTGACTCCCGTGATCCGGACGTATGGGCACGAACCGGGCGGAAGGCGCTATGCAGGTGTTTAAGCTGCTAGTGCAGTGCGTAGTTGTCGTCGTTGGCAACTAAAGTTTTGCAGTCAGTTTTACGAGTTGATTGCAGCTCGGCATGCACCTCGGGTTTCGCTACCCACGTCGAATCCAGGTCGCCCCCAGGTTACAGCGGGAATTATACACCGCGGACGCCGAAAATCATCGCTAAATGATTCTCATCATGAAGCTCTTTGGCGCGGCGCGCTAAGCTGCGCGGCGGAGCATCGCGAGGGCCGGTCGGTGCAGGCCTTCGGCGTGTATGCGGCCGAGCGCTCCGGCGCGCCGGTGCAGGCCTACCTGCGCGCCGACGAACAAGCCATCCACAACCCCAATCAGATTTACGAGCCGGACCACCTGATCGTGCTCGATCCGACCCTTATCTCTCCGGCGATCCTGTCCGGCCTGAAACCGGGGGGCTGGATCCTGCTGAACTGCGACAAGGCCCCGGAGGATTACGCCGGCCAGCCGGGCATGGAGCGGTTCCGGATCGCCACGGTGGACGCGAGCGAAATCGCGGTGCGGCACGGGCTGGGCTCGCGCAGCGTGCCCATCGTCAATACAGCCCTGGCCGGAGCGGCCGCGAAATTGCTGGGCCTGAACATGGACTCGGTGCTGGCCGCCTTCGCAGAGTTCGGTTTTCACGGCGGCAACGAGCAGGCTGCCCGCGAAGCCTGGGAAAGCGTGCGGATGTCGCAACGGCCGCCCCAGCCCGGCGAGGCCCAGCGGCCCGTCATGGCGCGTGCCCGCCGCCGCGGACTGGTCGACGGCAACACGGGGGCGCCATCGCCGATCCACACCGGTCAGTGGGCGAATCAGCAGCCATTGCGCGAGAACCAGACGCCGCCCTGCAACTTCATCTGCCCGGCCGGTAACGACGTGCAGGGTTTCCTCGCGGCGTTGGCGGAAGAAAAGGTCGACGAAGCGCTCGACATCCTGCGGCGCACCAATCCCCTGCCGTCGGTCTGCGGCCGGGTTTGCCCGGGTTTCTGCATGCTGCAGTGCAATCGCGCCGAGCTCGAAGGACCGGTCAACGTCCGCGCGCTGGAGCGCTATGCCGGCGATCACGGTCACGTCGAGCTGGCCCCGGCGCCACGCCGCGCCGAACGCGTGGCCGTGATCGGCGCAGGTCCTGCCGGCTTGTCGGGGGCCTGGCAACTGGCGCGCCTGGGCTACGCCGTCACTCTGTTCGATGCAGGTTCGGAACTGGGCGGCCTGATGCGCACCGGCATTCCCGCCTATCGTTTGCCGCGCGAGGCACTGGACCGGGACATCGGGCGGATTCTCGCCCTGGGTGTCACCACCGTGCTGGATGCGCGCATCGACCACGACCGCTTGCAACAGCTGGCCCATGAGTTCGACGCCGTGCTGGCGGCCACCGGGCTGCAGCGCCTGACCGCCCTGGACCTGGGCCACGATCTGGGCAGTGGGGAAGGGCGT
>JALOOE010000470.1 GCA_025454565.1 Anaerolineae bacterium | reverse complement strand
AGGCTGCCGATCTGGCTCGGCGCAAGCTGGCCCGTGGCCGCAGGGCCATAGAGGCGCAGCAGGATGTCTTGCAAGGCCGTCGGTGCGATGGCCGGCGCCGGCTCGCAGGTAGGGCAATCGCGCTGCGTGCGCGCATCGGTGAAGATCAGGATGCTCTCGTCCGCCAGCGGGGCCGACGGCATGCGATCGGTCAATTCCTCGCGCGTCGGGTAGATCAGCGTCAGCCCGGCACGCGCTACCGCCTGCGCCGTCGCGCTGTTCTGACCGACCGTCTTGTCCAGCGCCGTCGTGGGCACCTGCAGGCCGTCGGGCCGCCCGCCACCGCGGCGTCGACACGTGCTCGGAACTCGCCGTCATCCTGATATTTGCTCTGAAAGAAGAGGATCGTCTCTTTCATGGTGGCGAGTTGGCTGCGCCAGTCGTCGGTGAGCGCGAAACGGGAGAGATAGAGCAGATCGTTGCCAGCCAGGAAGGCGTCCTGCGCCACCTGGCGGTGCGGGAACTTCTGAAGCTGCGGATCGTAATGGCGGCGGATCGCCGGGACGCCCAGCGCGTCGCTGATCAGGACGCCGCCGGCCGCCCGCCAATCGGCGAACTCCTTCAACCCCATCAGATCCTGTAACTGCGGCGCGAGGCTGATCGGTTTGGTCAGCTCGCGGATGTTGCCCTGGAAACCGCGATAGCGGATGTGCGAGGTCATCAGCGCGGAGGTCGTGCCCGAGATGCCGGGCGCGCTGGCAGTCACCGACGCGAACGGCGCCAGCTCGATCTGGCGCAACTGCTGCATCGACTTCTGCACCGTCGCCACTTCATCTTCGGGGCGGCGGTCGCTGCTGCCCTGGCCTGGGAAGTGCATGGCCGCGGTCTGCACCGCGCCCTTGCTGCCACTCTGCACGCCGCGGATGAACGCCTGTCCCATCTGGCCCACCCAGAACGGGTCGCCGCCGAAGGTGCGGGTGTCCAGATCGCCTTTGCTGCCGGGCCGCGGCGTGTCCAGCACGTCGAGCGGCGGCCCCAGCAGCAGATTGACGCCGACGGCTTGCAGTTCTTTCCCCATCGCCTGGCCGAGCGAATCAGCCAATGGGGGGGTCCAGGTGGCGCCGAGCGCCATGGCGCTGGCCAAGGGGCTGAAGCCGTTCGCGCCGCCGGCGAGTGCGCCGTCGTCGCCAGTCCATTCCAGACCGATCAGCAGCGGAAGGCGGGCGCCGGTGACCACTGAAGTAGCGGTCAGAGCCGCAGCGGGACGTGCGAGCGGTGAAATGGTCGGCGCCAACACGCCGGTCAGGGTGATGGGTTGGGTCGTCCCCGTGCCGGTGAACCCTTGCGTCGAAGTGATGCCGGTTGCCGGCTTCTCGGTGGCCGTGAGGACCCCGCTGGCGCTGATCGTTGTTGTGATGAGGCGAGGCTGGCTCATCGCGAGCGCCTGCAGCGCGTTGCTCAGGCGTGCGATCTGTTGTGGCGTATCGAGCATCACCGGCACGGTGCCGGTCGCCGTCTGTGTCACGGTGATCGGTAACGCGAGCCTCGGCCCGTTGCGGAAATTGTCGTTGTCGGACCGCAACACCACGCCGCCCACGCGATAATCGCGCACCAGGCTGGCAATCTCGGATTCGACTGAGGTGTCACTGCCCTCGAACGTGACCAGGAAGAGCTGCCCGACCTTGTCGGCGGACGTCATCCGATCCATGATGGCTTTGACATCGGCTGGCCTGACCGCAGGGCGCGACGTGGGGGCTGGCGTCCCGGCGCCGGCCTGGCGCGGCGGAACCGCAGCGACCGGCGCTGCAAAGGGCAGCCAACTCCCCATCAAGAAGGCGAATAAAAGAACGAAACTCGTCAGGCGTTTCATCGTATGCAATAGACAACTCGGCAACTGCGTCTATTCTACCGTGAATCGGGTCGGGTGACAAACCGGTCGGCTTGCGGTATGATCGCGGGCCACCGAACTGTTGTTCTGTCCGCGCGGCTATTTTGCGCGGAGGCGCGTCACGGCGTATAATTGGCATCAGATTGCTTCCCGGAGTCGCATATGCCTGACTTCAAACTCGTTTCCGACTTCAAACCCACGGGCGATCAGCCGGAGGCCATCCGCAAACTGGCGGAAGGGTTGCGCGCCGGCAATGCTCAGCAAACGCTGCTCGGCGCGACCGGCACGGGCAAGACGTACGTCATGGCGGCTATCGTCGAAGCGCTGAACCGCCCGGCGCTGGTGATGGCGCACAACAAAACGCTCGCCGCGCAGCTCTACAGCGAGTTCAAGGAGTTCTTCCCGCACAACGCCGTCGAGTATTTCGTCAGCTACTACGACTACTATCAACCGGAAGCCTATCTGCCGCGCACCGACACCTACATCGAGAAGGACTCGCAGATCAACGACGAGATCGACCGGCTGCGGTTGGCGGCCACGTCGTCGCTGCTCAGCCGCCGCGATGTGCTGATCGTCGCCTCCGTGTCGTGCATTTACGGCCTGGGCGACCCGGCCGAGTACGGCAAAGTGACGGTCAAGCTCCAGCGCGGAGCGCAAGTGCGCCGCGAGCAGGTGTTGCGCGAGCTGGTGGACATCTTCTACGAGCGCAACGACATGGATCTGCGTCGCGGCAAGTTCCGCGTGCGCGGCGATACGCTCGAAGTGCAGCCCGCCTATGCCGATCTGTCCTACCGCGTCGAGTTCTTCGGCGAAGATGTGGATCGCATCACCGAGATCGATCCGCTGACCGGCGAGGTGCTGCGGCGGCTGGACGAGATCGAGATCTTCCCGGCCAAGCACTTCATCACGCCCCAGGAAAAGCTGACCGAGGCGCTCCAGATCATCGACGAAGAGATGGAGGCGCAGCTCAAGCTCTTCCGCGAGCAGGGCAAGCTGCTGGAGGCGCAGCGGCTGGAGCAGCGCACGCGCTACGACATGGAGATGATGCGCGAGGTGGGCTATTGCTCCGGCATCGAAAACTACAGCCGGCCGTTGGCGCTGCGCCAGCCCGGTTCGCGGCCGTGGACGCTGCTCGACTACTTCCCCGCCGATTGGCTGCTGGTCGTGGACGAGTCGCACATGACGATCCCGCAGATCCACGGCATGTACAACGGCGACCGGGCGCGCAAACAGGTGCTCGTTGATTACGGCTTCCGGCTGCCGAGCGCGCTAGACAACCGCCCGCTCAAGTTCGAGGAATGGGAATCCACGCTGAACCAGGTGATCTATACCACGGCCACGCCCGGCCCCTACGAGCTGAAGCACTCGGCGCAGGTGGTGGAGCAGATCATTCGCCCGACAGGGCTGGTCGATCCGCAGGTGGAGATCCGCCCGACGAAGGGCCAGGTGGACGACCTGGTGGGCGAAATCCGCAGACGCACGACCGCGGGCGAGCGCGTCCTCGTCACGACCCTGACCAAACGCATGGCCGAGGATCTCTCGGACTACCTGCAGGAGGTCGGGGTGCGCGTGCACTACCTGCACTCCGAAGTGGAGACGCTGGAGCGCATCGAAATCCTGCGTGACCTGCGGCTGGGTGTCTACGATGTGGTGGTCGGCATCAATTTGTTGCGGGAGGGTCTCGACCTGCCGGAGGTGAGCCTGGTGGCGATCCTGGATGCGGACAAGGAGGGCTTCCTCCGCTCCGAGCAGGCGCTGATCCAGACGGTGGGGCGCGCGGCGCGGCATCTGCACGGCACCGCGATCATGTACGCCGACAAGATC
>JALOOE010000469.1 GCA_025454565.1 Anaerolineae bacterium | reverse complement strand
GGTTTTCCAGTTGGCCACGTTGACGCCGGAGAGGCGGGTGGCCTCTTCGTTGCTGCCGATGGCGACTGTGTAGCGCCCCAGGACCGTCTTGGACAGGATGAACGCTGCGATCAGGGCGGCGAGGAAGAGGATGAGCACAGCGTTGGGGATTGGAAAGCCGGGAAACACCGATCCGACGACCGATCCCATAGTAATAAGCGTGAAGGCCGGCGCATCGCTGAAGTAGATCGGCCTGACGGATCCGAAGATCGCTGCAGGAATCACCAAAGCCAGCCCGCGCGCGATCATCATCATACCCAGCGTGGCCACGAACGGCGGGATGCTCATGCGGGCGATGATGATGCCGTTGACAAAGCCGGCCAGCATGCCGGTCAACAGCCCGACCAGGATGCCGATCGGGATGGGCAAGCCCCACACCGTGATGGCCACAGCCGTTGTCATGGCGGACAGCGTCATCACGGTGCCGACGGACAGGTCGATGCCGGCGGTGACGATGACAAAGGTGACGCCCAGCGCCAGCACGCCGTTGACGGCCGTGGCCAGCAGAATGCCCATGACATTGTCGCTCGTGAGGAAGTAGGGCGAGACGATGGAGAAAAACGCGAAGATGACGATGAGCGCTGCGAAGGCCAACAGCTTCTGAGCAGCCTCGGAGCGGAAGATCGATCGCTTAGCGGCAGCGGTCGTAGTGACTTCAGATGTTGCCATGCTCACACCTCTTGGGCAGCAAAGTCGTCTTGGGATGCCCCGTCTTCAGCCACCAGCAAGCGGCGTTGGGTGGCGTAGGTCATGATGCGCTCTTGCGTCGCCTCGGCGGCTGTCAGTTCGCCAGTGATGCGGCCCTCGCACATGACGATAATGCGGTGGCTCATGCGTAGGATCTCTGGCAGTTCCGAGGAGATCATGATGATCGATTTGCCCTGCCCGGCCAGCTCGTTGAGCAGGTGGTAGATCTCGCTCTTGGCGCCGACATCGATGCCGCGCGTCGGCTCGTCGAAGATCAGCACGTCTGTATCGGCAGTCAGCCACTTGCCAATGACGACCTTCTGTTGATTGCCGCCCGACAGATTCTTGACCTTCTGTTGCAGGCTGGGCGTCTTGATTGTCAAGGCCTCGACGTAGTGTTTGCCGGTAGCGCGGGTCTTGCTGTTGTTGACAACGCCTAGCAGGCCAAGGAATTTTTGGAACGAAGCCAGCACGATGTTGCTCTCGACGTCCATGCCCAGCGCCAGCCCATAGCGCTTGCGGTCCTCGGACAGGTAGCCGATGCCGTGGCGCACCGCATGGCGAGGATGCTTGATCTCGACCTTCTTGCCGTGTACGTAGATTTCTCCGGAGTCCAGGGCATCGGCGCCAAACACGACGCGCGCGACCTCGGTGCGCCCCGCGCCCATCAGCCCGGCAAAGCCGAGAATCTCGCCCTTCTTGAGCTTGAAGCTGACATCCTTGACGGCGTTGCCGCGGTTGAGGTTCTTGACCTCCAGCACGATCTCCTCGTCGGGGTGTTCTGGGACTTCCGGCGCACTCTCGAAGATCGTGCGGCCGACCATCATGCTGATGATGCGCTCGATCGGAATCGTTTGCGCGTCTTCAGTGCCCACGTAGCGGCCATCGCGCATGACGGTGATGCGGTCGGCGATCTGCTTGAGTTCCTCCAGGCGATGCGAAATGTAGACGATGCCCACCCCTTTGTTGCGCAGTTGGCGGATGGTGCGGAACAGTTCTTCGATCTCGGCCTCAGTGAGAGCCGCCGTCGGCTCATCCATGATCAAGACCTGCGAGTCGAAGGAGAGCGCTTTGGCGATCTCTACCATCTGCTGGGTGGCTACGGTTAGGTCGGCGACCTTGGTGCGCGGGTCCAGCTTGAGGTGCATCGATTCGAACAGCGCCTGGGTTTGGGCGTTGATCTGACTCTCGTCCAGCACGAAGCGGACGCCCTGGCGCGGCTCACGGCCGATGAAGACGTTTTGGGCCAGCGTCAGGTGTGGCATCAGGTTCAACTCCTGATGAATCATGCTGATCCCCAGGTGTTGCGCCGCCCGCGGGTTCGGGATGTCGACTTCCTTACCCTGGTAATGGATGCGTCCGGCGTCCTTGGTGTAGACGCCGGCGAGCACTTTCATTAGTGTCGACTTGCCTGCGCCATTTTCGCCCACCAGCGCATGAACCTCGCCGGCGCGCAGCTCAAACCGGGCCTGGTCCAGCGCGCGCACGCCCGGAAATGTCTTCTCGATCCCCTCCATCACGACCAGAAAATCGTTCATCGGGGGCCTCTACTCAATCAACAGCTAGAAAGGGATGGTTTTGCCCAAGAAGATGACGTGGGGGACAACTACCCATCTGTCATTCCCGCGAAGGCGGGAATCCAGGCTGATGAGCGCAGGACTCCCGCGTTCGCGGAATTGACGGGGAAGATGGTGGCTGAGTAGGTACCCTCCTTGGGAGGAGACTGACACACAGCCTGCCAGCGCGGGCCCCTGCACGTTGCTCGTTGGGCTCGGAAACCTGCAGGGGCCACAGATCAATCGTACAGCAGCGGGAGGAACTGCTCCTCATCCATGTTGCTGGCGTCGTACCAGAAGAAGCCGGTGTCGATGATCTTTTCCACGGCCTCGCCGTTGATGGCCTTGACCGCCGCCTCGACGCACTTGTAGCCGATGCCGACCGGATTCTGGGTGATAGCGCCGGCCTGGGCGCCGCTGCGCACGGCGTCCTTCTGCTGCTTGCCGGCATCGTAGCCGATCACGACGATCTCGCCGGCCTTACCCAGCTCGCTCACAGCGTTCAGCACACCGATGATCGAGCCTTCGTTGGCGCCGAAGTAGCCCTTCAGATCAGGGTTGGCCTGGATCACGGCCTTGGCGATGTCGGTCGACTTCAGATGATCGCCGGCGCCGTAGTCGATGTTGACGATCTCGATGTCGGGGTAGGCTTCCGCCATGCGGTTGACGAAGCCGTCGCGGCGGTCGATGCCGGTGCGGCTGGTCTGATCATGCACCAACACGGCGACCTGGCCTGAGCCGCCGATCAACTCGGACATCTTGTCGGCCGCCAGTGCGGCTGCCGCGATATTGTCGGTCGTGGCCGTGGCCACCGGGATATCGCTGTCAACGCCCGAGTCGAAGCCGACGACCGGAATGCCCTTGGCCTTGGCCTCCTCGAGCAGCGGGATCACGGCCTGGGTGTCGAGGGCGGCCAGGCAGATGGCTGCCGGGTTCTTGGCCAGGGCGGCCTGCAGCATCTCGATCTGCTTGTCGACTTCCGCCTCGGTGGCCGGGCCCTCGAACGTGATGTCCACGTTGTAGTCCGCAGCCGCCTGCTCGGAACCCTGCTTCACGGCCTGCCAGAACTGGTGCTGGAAGCCCTTGGAGATGAC
>JALOOE010000468.1 GCA_025454565.1 Anaerolineae bacterium | reverse complement strand
CCGCATCGGCCAACGCGGCGGCCTGGTCCAGCAGATCAACGCCGTCGAATCGTTGAGCAACGTCACCGTGCTGTGCACCGACAAGACCGGCACACTGACCGCGAACAAGTTGAAGTATCACGATGTCTTTCCGGTCGGCATCGAGAAGGGCGCGTTGGAGAAGCTGCTGGCCGATTTCTCCGCCAGTGCCGCGGCAACGAACAAAACCGGCCAGGCGATCGGCGATGGCCTAGGCGGCGTGAAACGCGCTGTGGCCGATGAGGTGCCTTTCGCGTCGGCGCGCAAGTGGTCGGCGTTGGCGATGAACGACGCGGGTGACAACGACCGGCCACCCCAACGAGGCGTCTATGTGTTGGGCGCGCCGGAGATGCTGCTGGACTATCTCCGCATCCCTGAGGATGCTGACGATCAACTCCTGGCTTGGGCCGATCAGGGGTTGCGCGTGCTGGTCTTCGCCGGCAATCCGCATGTGGGCAGCCTGCGTGACGAGGCCGGCGAACCCGCGCTGCCGCCGCTGACGCTCCTGGGCGTCGTCAGCCTGAGCGACGAGTTGCGACCGCATCTGAAGGAAACCCTGGAATCATTCACGGCGCACGGCGTCCGCCTGAAAGTCATCTCCGGCGATAACCCGCAGACGGTGGCCGCGCTGGCCAGACAGGCCGGCCTGCCCGGTGCCATGAAACAGATCTCAGGCCCGGAGTTGAGCCGGCTGAGCCCCGCCGAGTTCGAGGCGGCGGCGGCCGAGGTGACCATCTTCGGGCGCATCACGCCGCAACAAAAGGAAGCGCTGGTGGATGTGCTGCGCCAGCAGGGCGAATATGTGGCGATGATCGGCGACGGCGTCAACGACGTGCTGTCGGTCAAGAAGGCAAACATGGGCATCGCGATGGAGAGCGGCAGCTCGGCAACGCGCGCGGTGGCGAACATGATCTTGCTGGGCGATTCGTTCGAGGCGCTGCCTTACGCCTTCACCGAAGGGCAACGCGTCATCAACAGCATTCAGAACATCCTCAAGCTCTACATGGTGACGATCTTTTCGCTGGCGCTGCTGGTGATCGCCACGGCGACGCTCCAGATCGGCTTCCCCTACTCGGCGAGCCACAACACGTTGCTATCATTCTTTGCGCGCGGCATCCCGCCGATCGCGCTGGCGCTGTGGGCGCGGCCGGGCAATACGAAGGTGGGCGTCTACCAGGGCATCCTGCACTTCACGCTGCCGGCCGCCGGACTGATCTTCTTGTTCGGCCTGGCGATCTACATGGGCGGCTTCTTTGCGTTCGAGAAGGGCCTCAGCACGGTGACAGTCACCCCGGAGATGATCGCCAACCTCGAACGCTATGCCGGCGTCACTTACGACGTCTCGACCCCTGAGGCGTTCAAGGCCTCCGCCACGCTGCTCTCGGCCCAGACCGCACTCACCGGCTTCACCATCATCACGGGCATCCTGCTGATGGTCTTTGCTATGCCGCCCATCCGCTGGTTCGTCGGCGGCGCCGACTACAGCGGCGACTGGCGTCCTACGATCCTCGCGGGCGTGCTGATTCTGGCCTACGCCGGCATCTTCGTGATCGATCCGCTGCAGCGGTTTTTCCAGTTGATTCCTCTGCCGGGCACGACCTACATTGTCATCACCGGCATGATCTTGCTCTGGATGTTCGTCCAGCGGACAGTCTGGCGATCTGCGTGGCTGGAACGATACCTGGATCTCGAAGCATAGTCGCATAGCCGTCCCTCCGGCTGCTACGCGAGCAGATGCGGGACAACGTAAACCGGGCCACACACATCCGGCCGTGTCCGTGCTATCATGGCCAGGCTTGACGACAGAAAGGAAACATGATGAGTGATATTCAGCCTACCGGAGCCGAGACTGTAACCTGGGATCTGTCTGACCTCTACGCAGCCATCAGCGATCCGGCCATCGACCGCGATCTCAACCTGTCGGACGCGGAAGCCGACGCTCTGGGCGAAAAATATCGCGGACGTGTCGCTGGCTTGAGCGCAGCGGAGTTGGCCGAGATGCTGCTCGCCTATGAGACGCTGCTCGAACGCGCCTACAAGGTCGGCAACTTCGGCCATCTCTCCTGGTCGGCCGACACGAGCGTGCCCGCACATGGCGCACTGCTCCAGAAGGTCACCGAGCGCGGCTCTCGTCTGAGCCAGAAGCTCGTCTTCATGGAGCTGGAGCTGGCGGCCGCGCCCGACGATGTCGCCACCGGCTGGCTCGCCGACCCGGCCGTGGCGCGCTACCGGCATTGGCTCGAACTGGTGCGTCGCTACCGGCCGCACATGCTCACCGAACCGGAAGAGAAGATCCTGGCGGAAAAGGCAGTCACCGGGCGGAGCGCGTGGGTGCGCTTCTTCGATGAGGTGCATGGTGCGGCGCGCTATACGTTCGACGGTCAGGAGATGACGCGCGACCAGGTGCTCACCCGGCTCTATGCGCCCGATCGCGACTTGCGCCGGCGCGCTCAGGATCTCGTCACGAGCGGGCTCAAGGAGATGAGCCGCACCACGACCTTCATCATGAACAACATCCTGGCCGATAAAGCCTCGGACGACCGGCTGCGCAGTTATCCGACATGGATCAGTGCGCGCAATATGGGCAACGAAGTGGACGACGGCACGGTGGACGCGCTGGTGGCGGCGGTCACTTCCCGCTACGACATCGTCGCGCGCTACTACAACATCAAGCGCCGGCTGCTGGGCGTAGACGAGCTATTTGACTACGACCGCTATGCGCCGCTGCCCTCCGCCGACAAGCACTATGCCTGGGATGAGGCGCGCAGTATCGTTTTGAACGCCTACGCCAGCTTCGACCCGCGCCTGTCTGACATCGCAGCGATGTTCTTCGACCGCCGCTGGATCGACGCGGCGATCCGGCCCGGCAAGCGCGGGGGCGCGTTCAGCGCCGGAACCGTGCCGTCGGTGCATCCCTACATCCTGATGAACTACGAGGCCAGGCCGCGCGATGTGATGACCCTGGCGCACGAGCTGGGCCACGGCGTGCACCAGAAGCTCTCCGGCGTGCAGGGGCTGCTTCAAGCCGATACGCCGCTCACGACCGCCGAAACGGCGTCCGTCTTCGGCGAGATGCTGGTCTTCCAGGATCTGCTGGCGCGCGAGGAGGATCCGAAGATCCGGCTGGCTATGCTGACCAGCAAGATTGAGGACTCGTTCGCGACGGCGTTCCGCCAGATCAGCATGAATCGCTTCGAGCATGCGGCGCACACGGCCCGCCGCTCAGAGGGCGAGCTGAGCGCCGAACGCATCTCGGAGCTGTGGATGGGGGCGCAGCGCCCGATGTTCGGCGACAGCGTCACACTGACCGACAACTATGCGATCTGGTGGAGCTACATCCCGCACTTCATCGCGACGCCGGGTTATGTCTA
>JALOOE010000467.1 GCA_025454565.1 Anaerolineae bacterium | reverse complement strand
AGAAATGGTCTCGCTGGCTGCTGTCGAGGCGCTGGCTTCCAGTCTCTGGCCCGACAATACGCACGTATGCGTTTCGCTGCCGGATCCGCGCCGGGGAGAAGGCATCGTTCTCGTCACCGACAAGCCAGATGCCGACAAGTCCGTCCTCGCCGCACATGCGCGCGAGCAAGGCGTGGCGGAGCTGTGGGTACCCAAAGCAATACTCGTGATGCAGCAGATCCCCGTTCTGGGATCCGGAAAAATTGATTATGCAGCGACGCTCAAAATGGCGCGCGAGGCGCGGCCACTCCTCTGACCGGCCCCAGATTTCCGGAGCAGCATGACCGATACGGCTCTCATCCCCTCCCTCGCTGGCCGCGTGCGCGATCGGCTCACCCGGGCTGTTCTGGCCCCGATCCGTGCCTTTCATATCGAGTATCTGCCGCTGCTGATGATCTATTTTGCCTATGGTGCGCTCGGCATCATTGCGGTCGCGGACAGTTTCTGGGTCAAAAAAGAACTCACACTATCGCCCGCCGCTCTCGCTCACCTCGGCGTCTGGCTGACGCTCCCGTGGGCTGTGAAGATGGTCTTCGGCGAGCTTGTCGATACCGTTCCGCTGATGGGTTCGCGTCGGCGAGGCTATGTTTTCCTGGGCGCGAGCCTCATCGCCTCGGGTCTTATCCTCCTTGCAGGTGCGGCAGGCGGATGGATTACATTTGCTCCGCCCGAACAGCTTTACATCGTTGCGCAGATCGTGACGGTAATCGGCGTCGTCCTCCAGGATGTCGTCGCCGATGCCATGAGCACCGAAGTGGTCCCTCGCACGGAGCCCGACGGGACGCCGCGCCCCCAATCGCAGATCGATCACGATCTTGGAATGGTCCAGATTCTTGGACGCCTTGCACTCTCTTTCGGCGCACTTTCGGTCGCGGGGCTCGCTGGATATCTGGCCAACCGATTACCGTACGAGACCGTCTTTCTGATCGGCCTCGCGATACCCGTCATCTCCGCCAGCGGCGCCATTCTCGTAAAATTGGAAACCAGTGAGAGCCGCTCCACAGACTGGCGCATCCTTGGCGGCGGGCTGCTGTTTGGCGCGGCCGTCGTTCTCATCGGCTACCTGGAAGTTCCATACGCGCAGGAATTCACCTTCCTTTTGTCACTTACCGTCATCGTCACCATGCTGAACCACGTGACGAGCGACATCGATAACGATACGCGACTGAAGATACTGTACGCCGCCCTCATCATCTTCTTTTTTCGTGCCACGCCCGGAGTGGGCGAAGGCTACCGCTGGTTCACCATCGATGTTCTGGGATTTGATGAAGCCTTCTACGGAATTCTCGGACAGATCGGTGCGGCGATCGCGCTCGTGGCGGCATGGCTCCTTTCGGATGCCATCACGCGGGTACCCGTGGCGCGCGTTCTGCTCTGGCTGACAATACTTGGCGGCATCCTCGCGATCCCCAATCTGTTGCTGGTCTATCGTGTCGACCTGTGGACCGAAGAAACCTTCGGCTTTGGCGCACGCACGATCGCCATCATCGATGCCGCGGCCACATCCCCGCTGGCACAACTGAGCATGGTGCCCCTGCTAACACTCATTGCAATCTACGCCCCTCCCTCCAAACGGGCAGTCTGGTTTGCGCTGATGGCGTCGTTTCTGAATCTGGCGCTCATCGCGGGCCAGCTCGCGACCAAGTATCTCAACCACGCTTTTCTGATCGAGCGGGGTAACTACGAAGAACTCCCGGCGCTCGTCTTGACCGCCGTTGTCCTCGGCGTGGCCATTCCGCTTGCGGCAATCCTGGCGTTTGGTGGCCGCCTCAGGCCGAAAAACTGAAGAAATCCGGCGCAAACGTGGCCCGCGCACCACGCTCGTCTCGATAAAAGAGCGACTGCACCACAACGCCTTGACCCCCGCGCCCCGCTCTCTCAAAGATCATCTCCGGGGGCTTCCAACCCCGCAGCGCGGACCTTGCCGGGACAAGGCCGGCTGCGGCGGTACTCAATGACGGACAACAAACCACGACCACCGTCTTTCGGGCCAGGCGCTTGGCGCCTGCACGAGTGATCGGTCACACGCTGGCACCAGGGGACTTCGAGCGAGATGACCACCCAAGTTGAGAGCACCGGCGGCAACGCCGTCGCGGCTGCACCGCGCCTGCTAAACGCCAAGTGGGCTTTGCGCCGTGCCTTGCTGGGGCTCTTCATTCTCGCAGTCGGGGTAGGGTCGCTGGCGTGGCTCACGCATGCTTCCATAGATCCTTCGCTCGAGAGCACGTCAGCTAGGCCGCAGAGATAGCTTCGAGGCCCCTTTGCGGGCCACACAGTTGGCGCTAGGCTGCTGGTATCGTGCCGCACGAGAGAGTTCGATGCCAACCACGGAATTCCTGCAACTGATTGTCGTTGCCGCCCTCGCGGGTTACGTCGGCTATCTTCTTGGCCGTGCAACCGCAAAAGACACCGGCCGCGCAGCCACACCATCGCCCCTGCCTGGACCGGATGCGGATGCAGACACATCTCGTCAGCGTGCCTCCGCACCACCGCCCGCCAGCGCCGATGGCACGCCCGCCGCTGGCAGGCCGCCGCCCCGGCGTTCATCAGCACCACCGCCTGCCGCAGCAGGGCTGATGACACGTGATGAATGAACGCAGTGCATTGATTTGCGAGCACAAACAGGACGTGGGCGTCGCAGTTGCTGAAACGAGGCGCCGCTTGAATGCCGCCCGGGCTTACGTATCATTGTTTGGCTAAATCGGCTGGTTGGGCTCCTATTTGAGAGCTCCGCCTTTGCGCAAGGTGGGTTGAAGGACGGGCAATGAGCGAACAGCGAAAGCACTTCCCGGAATTCTACGTCACCGCCGCCCAGCCGTGCCCCTATCTACCTGGCAGGCTCGAACGCAAACTCTTCACGCACCTGACGGCAGATAAACAGCCGGCTCTCGTCGACAATCTTCTGCGCGGCGGTTTTCGCCGAAGCCAGAACATCGCATACATGCCCTACTGCGAAGGCTGCCATGCGTGCGTCTCCGTGCGCGTCGTCGTCGATGAGTTCCAGATGTCCGGTTCCATGCGACGCGTCAAAGCCGGCAACGTAGACCTTGTTGCGCGCCGTGTGCCGGCGCAGCCCACTTCTGAACAGTTCAGTCTCTTCCGCCGCTACATCGACGCGCGCCACGCAGACGGCGGCATGGCCGACATGACGGCCCTCGACTACGCCTTGATGGTCGAAGAAAGCGTCATCGAAACATCGATTACCGAATACCGGCTGAAACCAGCCTGCGATCCCCTGTTGTCCGACCCCAACCGGTGGCCGCTCACGGCGGCCGCCCTGTGCGACCGGCTCTCGGACGGGATCTCGATGGTCTATTCTTTCTACGAGCCGACGGAGAGCCAGCGCGGGCT
>JALOOE010000466.1 GCA_025454565.1 Anaerolineae bacterium | reverse complement strand
GCCGGCACGGCTGGGGCCCTCGCTGCGTCCACCGGACGAAACCTGTGGGACATCCCCGGCGAAGAGGTGCGCGCGAAGCTGGCGGCGCGGGGCGCAGGTACTATCGCACCGGAAACCGTGGAGAGCGGCGACGCGATCAATCCGGCCTCGGCGGCGTTCATCAAAGAATCCGGGCTGTAGTCTGTTGTCTCATGCAGACTGACGCTGGGCTTGAACTCACAAGCTCTGAATGACCAAACGTTGGCATATCGTCAACGGTTCTATCGCCTCAGTTCCCTGAGCGTCATCACAGCCGATACCTCACTAACCCCCGCGCCGCCTCGATGATGTCCTGCGTCTGCGGCAGCACGTAGCTCTCCAACTCCGGGCTGTAGGGCAGCGGCACATTTCGAGCCGCCACGCGGACGATCGGGCCATCCAGATAACCGATGGCTTCCTCGGCGATCAGCGCGGCGATTTCGGCGCCGGGACCCAGCCGCTTGTGCGCTTCGTGTGCGATTATGACCCGGCTGGTCTTGCGCACCGAGGTCAGGATCGTTTCCTTGTCCAGCGGCACCAAGGTGCGGGGATCGACGACCTCGACCTCGATACCCTCTACACCCAACGTCTCAGCGGCTTCCAGCGCCTTTGGAAGCATGCCGCCGATGGCGATCAGCGTCACGTCCCGGCCCTCTCGACGTACGGCCGCCTGCCCGAACGGCACCGCAAAGTCCGGGTCGTCCGACACCTCGCCTTTGAGCGCATACAGCATCTTGTGCTCGAAGAAGAGTACGGGGTCTTCCCCGCGAATTGCGGTGCGTAGCAATCCCGCGGCGTCGGCAGGCGTGGCCGGGACGGCAATCTTGAGGCCCGGCACGTTCATGTACCAGCCTTCGGGAGACTGCGAGTGCTGAGCGGCAGCCGAGCCGGGCGCGCCAGTGGTGATGCGGACGGTCACCGGCACGTTCGCCTTGCCGCCGCTCATGTATCGGGCTTTGGCAAGCTGGTTCACAAGCTGATCTCCCGCGACAGGCAGGAAATCGCCGAACATGATCTCGGCGATCGGGCGCAGGCCCATCATGGCCGCGCCCAGCGCCGCGCCGATGATGGCCGTCTCGCTGATCGGCGTGTCGCGCACCCGATCCTCGCCGTACAGCTTCACGAGATCGCCGCTGACGCCCCACACCCCGCCGAAGATCCCGACATCCTCGCCGATGAGGATGACGTGCGGGTCGCGCGCCATTTCCTCGCGCATGGTTTCGTAGATGGCCTGGCTATAAGTGATTGTACGCATGTGGTTCCCCTGATCTGAAACGTAAAACGTCAAACGTGAAACGTCAGGCGTCGGACAAGATGGTTCACTTGACGATTGACGTTTGACGTTTGGCGCACGCTATCAAAACACCAGTCCGCCGGATATCTCGCCATACACCCCCGCCAACGCCGTCTCAGGCGCGGGTTTTGGACTGGCGGCGGCGAACGCGACGGCTTCATCCAGGGCGGACTGAACAGCGAGCTCAGTCGCTGCGACCTCGGCTTCGGGCAGGCCGGCTTCGGACAACAATCGGGTTCGGAAGGCGACGATGGGATCGCGGCCCTTCCACTCGTCCATCTCAGCCTTCGAGCGGTAGACCATCGGGTCGCCCTCGTAGTGGCCGCGGTAGCGATAGGTTTTGCCCTCGACTAATGTCGGCCCGCCGCCGGCGCGCGCGCGATCAGCGGCAGCCTTCGTCGCCTCGTACACCGCCAGCACGTCGTTGCCGTCGACAGTGACGCCAGGCATGGCGTAACTGCTCGCCCGAATCGCCAGGTCGGCGACGGGCGCCTGCTTCGCCTGCGGCGTGCCTTCGCCGTAGAGGTTGTTCTCGCAGAAGAAGATCACGGGCAGCTTCCAGAGGCCGGCCAGATTGAGCGCCTCGTGAAACGCGCCTTCGTTCGTCGCACCGTCCCCGAAGAAGCTGAGCGCAACCCGCCCATCCTTCTTCTGCTGAAATGCCAGCGCCGCGCCGACCGCGATCGGGATGCCGCCGGCGACGATGCCGTTCGCACCCAGGATCCCCAAGCTGAAATCGGTCATGTGGAGCGAACCGCCCTTGCCGCCGCAATAGCCGGTGGTGCGCGCCGCCAGTTCGGCCATCATATACTTCGGTTCGCCACCCTTCGCGACGAGATGGCCGTGTCCGCGGTGCGTGCTGGTGATGACGTCAGCCGGCTCTAGCGCGGCGCACGCGCCCACCGCCGTGGCCTCCTGGCCCACACAACTGTGGATGAAACCAGGGATCAGCCCCGCGCGCCGCTCGTTGATCGCGCGTAGCTCAAACTCGCGCACCATGAGCATCTGGCGATAGAGGCGGAGCAGCTTTTCTGTGGAGTAATCTCCGATAGACATGAAGTGTCCTCCGATGAGATGACGTATTGCGTATTGCGTGTTGCGCAGTGCGTGTGTAGTTGATGCGGATACGGCGGGACCGCGCCGAGCACGGAATACGCACTACGCACTACGCAACACGGCTAGACCAACGCCCTTCCCCCATCCACAAAATACACCGCGCCCGTCGTGAAGTCGCTATCCACCAGGAACAGCACGGTGCGGGCGACATCTTCGGGGCGGCCGACGCGTTTGAGGAGCGAGTTCTGCACGGCCCAGTTGACCTTGGCTTCGCCGGCGCCTTCAGGGAGCAGTACGGTGCCGGGTGCGATAGCGTTGACGCGCACATGGGGCGCGAGCTCGGCGGCCATGACGCGCGTCAGCGCCACGAGGCCCGCCTTGGTCGCCGCGTGATGAGCGTAGCCCGGCCATGTCTGATAGGCCGACAGGTCGGTGATGCTGACGATCAGCCCTGATTCCTGCTTGAGCATCTGTGGCGCGACGGCCTGGCTCATCAGGAACGGGCCGGTCAGGTTGATGTCGAGCGCAGCCTGCCAGTCGTCGCGCGTGATGTCGAGGAAGGGTGCGCGCAGCCAAACCGAAGCGTTATTCACGAGAATATCGAGCCGGCCAAAGCGAGCAATCACCTGCTCGACGGCGCGCTGCGGCGCGCCAGGCTCGCGCACATCCATCGGCAGCGCCAGAACCGATGCGGCCGCACCAGCCGGCGCTGCTGCCGCGATCTCGGCGGAGGCTTCCTCGGCCGGTTCGCCAGGCAGATAAGTGAAGGCGATGTTCGCCCCCCGGCTCGCCAACGCCATGCCGATCACGCGACCGACACGTATCGCGCCGCCGGTGACGAGGGCAACCTTGCCCGTGAGGGACGTTGCCAGAGAAGGAAGTACGTCAGTCATGCGATAGGCCTCACGATCCCCGCTCGCCGCATCAGCTCGTCCGCAGCGACACGGCACGCTTCAAATAGCCCGGCCTCGTCCAGTGCCACGACGCGACCGGCCTCCAGTAAAATTTCGCCGCCCACAATCAC
>JALOOE010000465.1 GCA_025454565.1 Anaerolineae bacterium | reverse complement strand
TTTCGCCGGCATCCAGTTGACGGGGAGGCTGGAATACGCGAGAATATCGAGTTGATCCGCTGTGTGCGCGAGGCGGTGGGACCGGATGTGGAATTGATGTTCGACGCCTGGAATAGTTGGGATGTCGCTTATGCGACGCGTATGGCGGAGTTGGCCGCGCCGTATCGCGTGTTGTTCTTCGAGGCGCCGGTCCGGCCCGATCTGATCTGGCAATTCGCCGAGCTGAGACGGACGGTGAAATCGACGCGCATCGCAGGCGGTGAGCACGCCTACGGCCGTTGGGCGGTGAAGGCCATGCTCGATATTGGCGCCGTGGATATCCTGCAGCCAGACCCGCGCTGGGTCGGCGGCATCAGTGAGCTGGTGAAGATTTGCGCCCTCGCCTCTGCTTACGGGGTCGAGGTGATGCCTCATGCGGGCGGGTTGGCCACCACCCACGTCATCGCCAGCGAACCGATCGCACTGTGTCCCATGCAGGAGCACGCCCTGCGCGATGCGTACACTGTCCACTACTTTCTCACGGATAAGTCCGTGGCGGTTGATGGCTATATTGCGTTGCCCACCGCGCCCGGCCTGGGTTTGGAACTCGACGAAACCGTGATCGAGTCCCAGGAAGAGCTGGCGCTGTAGGCCGCCGAATCGGGCAGCGCCCGGCAATCAGGAGTTCGACAAATCATGTATCGCGACGAACTTTATCGGCAGTACGACTTCAGTGGCAGGACCATCGCGATCACAGGCGGCGCTGGCGCACTGGGTAGCGAGATGGCGTGCGCCCTGGCCGGCCTGGGGGCCAACATCGCCGTGCTGGATCGCGCCGCGGAGCAAGGGGAGCAGATCGTGCAGCGCATCCTCTCGGCGGGCGCGGCGGGCCGGCCGCTTTTCGTGCAGACCGATGTGCTCGATCGTGCGTCTCTGTCGGCAGCGGATGCCCTGATCCGGCGCGAACTGGGACCGGTTGACAGCCTGATCAACGCGGCGGGCGCCGGTTGACAGCCTGATCAACGCGGCGGGCGGGAATCATCCCAGCGCGACGACCGGGGCATATGGCGGGGGGCACGCGCCCGAGCCGAGCTTCTTCGACCTGACCGAGGCGGGTGTCCGGGCCGTGTTCGACCTGAACTTCCTCGGTACGCTGCTGCCCTGCCAGGTTTTCGGTCAGGGCATGGTCGAGCGGGGCGAGGGCGTGATCCTCAACATCTCGTCGATGAATGCCCTGCGGCCGCTCACCCGCATCCCCGCGTACTCGGCGGCCAAGGCCGCGGTGAGCAACTTCACGCAGTGGCTGGCTGTGTACATGGCGCAGAATCACTCGCCTCGTATCCGCGTGAACGCGCTCGCGCCCGGCTTCTTCATTACCGAGCAGAGCCGTTTCCTGGCGCTCGATCCCACGACCGGCGAGTTGAGCGCGCGCGGGAAGTCGGTCGTGGCGCACACGCCGACGGGTCGCTACGGCACACCGGATGAACTGATCGGTACGGTGGCGTGGCTGCTGTCGCCGGCGTCGGCGTTTGTCACCGGAACCGTCGTTCCGGTAGATGGCGGTTTCTCCGCCTTCAGCGGGGTATAGGCAACTTTCGGCTTTCATCTCTTCAGAAGAGAACAATATGTACAAAACCAAACTGCATCAGATGGCGTTGACCACGCCGACCGACTACTGGAACGATTCGTGCTCCATCCAGGAGCTGAGCTACGCTATCGAACACGGCGCGGTGGGCGCCACAACGAACCCCACGATTGTCCTGGGCGTCCTTAAGAAGGAGATGCACCTCTGGCGCGAGCGTATCCGGGCGATCATCGCGGAGAACCTGGCCTGGAGCGAAGAGCAGGTCACCTGGCAGCTCATCGAGGAGATGGCCGTCAAAGGTTCCGAACTGCTGTTGCCTGTGTTCGAGCGCGAGCAGGGACTGAAGGGGCGCATCTCCATCCAGACCAATCCGACCTATTACCGCGACCCCGAACGCATCGTGGCTCAGGCCATGCGCTTCCATGCGTTGGCTCCGAACATGCAAGTCAAGATTCCGGTCACGGCGGCGGGCATCGTAGCCATCGAGGAAGCCACCTATCGCGGGGTGAACATCAACGCGACGGTCAGTTTCTCAGTGCCGCAGGCGCTCGCCGTCGGTGAGGCGATCGAGCGCGGGCTGAGCCGCCGCGCCGCGGACGGCTTGCCGGTGACGGACATGTCGCCCGTCTGCACGATCATGGTGGGCCGGCTGGACGACTGGCTGCATGTGTTGGAGAAGCGTGACGCGATTGCTGAGACGCCGGGGTATGCGGACTGGGCAGGCATCGCGTGCACGAAGCGCGCGTACAGCATCTACCAGGCGCGCCGCTACCGATCCCGGTTGTTGGTGGCGGCCTATCGCCATCACCTGCACTGGTCGGAGCACATCGGCGGCGACTTGGTCTTGTCCATGCCTTACGAATGGCAATTGCTCTATAACGCGTCCGATGTGGAGGTGAAGGATCGCTTCTTCGACCCTGTGCCGCCTGAGATCGTGGCCAGCCTCGAACGACACTTCGTCGACTTCCGCCGAGCCTATGAGCCGGACGGATTGGCCGTCGAGGAGTTTGATACCTTCGGGCCGACCGCGCGCACCCTGCGGCAGTTCATCGGCTCCTACCAGGAGTTGTTGTCTCTGGTGCGTGACTTCATGCTGCCCAATCCGGATGTGAGAGCATCCGTTCAGTCACAGGAGAGGTAGAAGAATACCATGCAATATCGGCAAGCGGGTAAATGGGGCCTGCAACTCAGTTGTTTGGGGTTGGGTAGCTTTTTCACCATCGGCGACACGTGCGGGGAGGAGACCTCGGCCCGCATGATCCGGGCCGCGTATGAAGCTGGGGTCACCTTCTTCGATACGGCGAATGCCTACAGCCACGGGGAATCGGAGCGGATCGTCGGCAAGTATCTCAAAGACTTCCGCCGCTCGTCCTACGTGTTGTTAACCAAAGTCCACGGCAACATGGGCGACCGACCGACCGAAGGCGGGTTGTCGGCCAAAGCCGTCATCGAACAGTGCGACGCCAGCCTGAAACGGCTTGGCATGGAATATGTGGACATCCTCATGTGCCACCGGCCCGATCCAAGCGTGCCATTGGAGGAGACGGTGCGGGCGATGGAGGATCTGGCGCGGCGCGGCAAGATCTTTTACTGGGCAGTAAGCGAGTGGCCGGCGGCGATGGTCGCGCAGGCGCAGGCTGTGGCGCGCGAGATCGGCGCCCGGCCCATGGTGCTCACCGAGCCGCGCTATAACCTGCTCTATCGCTATCCGGAACGCGATCTGTTTCCCACTACGCGCTCCGAAGGGATCGGCAATGTGACGTTTTCGCCGCTGGCGCACGGCATGTTGAGCGCCAAATACGTCCCAGGCGAACCGCCGCCGCCCGGCAGTCGCGGGGCCGATCCGGTTCGCGGCACCTATATGAAGCAGTTATATTGGAGTGACGACAACCGGCTGCAGGCGCAAGCGCTGGAAAAGCTCGCCAGGGAGCTTGGCGTGACGGCAGCCCGGTTGGCCATCGCATGGATTCTCACGCGCTCAGAGGTTACCAGCGCCATCCTCGGTACGACAAGTGTCGCGCAGTTGGAGGAAAACCTCAAGGCTGCCGACCTGGTGATTCCGCCGGATATACTGGCCAAGATCGAAGCGCTATACCCGTTGGCAGACAGCACGCCGCGCATCACACGGCATCACTAGTAGTCCGTCAACCATGATTTGCTGCGTCGTAGTATAGCCCCTCGTGGGCGTTCGCACGGGCACAAGGCCCTCAACTACCCATCAATTGAGCCTTGACGACCTACTAGGCCGGCCGGCGCCGACCGGCCAGGCCCGCGTCGCTGTCCGACTGCTCGCGCACGCGACCGGAGACGCCGCCAAGCGCCGCTTGCCCGTTAGCCCTGGGCAGGGTACAATCCCAGCATACATCGAACGGATCAACACGAATTGGCTTTCAACCCAAGCGTTCAGCCCATGATCACAGTCAAGGATGTCGCCCGGCAGGCCCAGGTTTCCGTCGGCACCGTCTCGAACGCGCTCACGCGCCGGCGCCCGGTCTCGGAGGAAACGCGGCAGCGCGTCATGCAGGCCATCGAAGAACTCGGGTATCAACCCAACTTGCTGGCGCGCAGCCTCATCGACCGGCGCAGCTACACCCTTGCCGTCGTGACGGGCCGGCTGGAATACTACGGCGGGTCACGGACGCTGGTCGGCATCGAAGGCGGCGCCAGCGCGCTGGGCTACTCCGTATTGCTCCACTTGATACGCAGGCCGGCGCAGGCGGATCTGCCCGCTCTGTTATCATCGTTGACATCCCGGCGCGTGGATGGCATCATCTGGGCTGTTTCCGAGTTGGCCGCTCAGGTGGAGTTGTC
>JALOOE010000464.1 GCA_025454565.1 Anaerolineae bacterium | reverse complement strand
TTTGGAGGCGGTCTCGATGTAGCCGGCGGCATCGCGGAAGGCCCAGCGTGCCGGCTCGACCTCGGTGATGATCGTGCGGCCATCCTCCTCGACGGTGCGCGTGGTTTTGACCAGCGGCATCGAGAGCATCTGTTTGGCTTTGGTCACCAGGTCTTGTGCGAGTGACCATTCCGTCTCCCGCTGTTTGGTATAGCGTTTGTTCCATTCCCGCTCTTCCGCATTGCGCCGGTGTTGGTCGTAGGCCTCGGCGCGCTCTTTCCATGACCATTCCTGGAATGCCTTCTGCCAGGCGCCGGGCACCGTTTTCGCACGCCCGGTGCTGGCGTAGCCAGCACGCCCGGATGCGCCTTTTTGCGCCTTTGCGGTTGCCCGATACGCGCCCAAGAGCGTCCGTTGGGGACCCAGCCGGCGGTAGTGCGTGAACCGGTCGTACCACAGCGCCGGCTCGCTGGCTTGTCTCAGCCATGGCTGGTTGTCATCCATCTGTCTCCTCGCGACCCCTGCACGCCGGCAGCTACACGATCGTGAGCCGGGTCGTTTGTGCGCCGGCGCCGGTCAGGTCAACGATGGTGATGCCGGGCCGCAGCGCGGCGTAATCGATCGCCGGCTCGGTGGTGGCTACGACCAGCACATCGCACCAGTTCAGTACATCACGTATCTCGCCGGCGATCTCGATCTGCACATCGCCTGTGTCTCGGTCCAGTGGCACGTGCCGATCGTAAGCCCGGACGACCACGCCTGGATTCTGGGCCTGGATGAACTTGAGCAGCGCCAGCATCTGGCTGCTGCGCAGATCGCCGCTGCCCGGTTCGTGCCCAAACCCGATGAAGCCCAGCCGGCGGCCACGTGCATACGCCACCACCTCGGCCGCCCGCTCGATGTGCTTCCAGTTGGACCGCACCACCGCATCCAGCAAGTAAGTCGGCTCCTCCAGTTTGTCGCCCAGGGTCATCAGCGCCCGCAGGTCTTTGCCCAGGCAAGATCCGCCGTATGCGAACCCCGGTCGCAGGTAGGCCGGCCCGATGTTGAGATGGGTATCGCGCACGAAGACGTCCATGAGCTGGCGGCTGTCCACGCCGGCACCCCGGCAGAGCACACCGACCTCGTTGGCGAAGGCGACTTTCAGCGCGTGCCAGGCGTTGCAGACCAGCTTCAGCATCTCAGCCTGCTCCGGTGGCATCACGAACAGCGCGGCGGTCGAACCGAAACACCTGGCCAGGCTGTGGATGGCCTGGGCAACTTCTGCATCGTGCTCGTCGACCCCGACGACTACATAGGGCGGTGCCATGTAATCCCGCGCGGCGCTCCCCTCGCGCAGGAATTCGGGATACATCGCCACCGCAAAGCCTACGCCGGCCTTGTTACCGGAGTACTTCTCCAGCAACGACACCACCTGTCCCCGGATCGTGCCGGGCTCGACGGTGCTCCGCACGACGATCGCGTGCCGGCGGTCCGTAACCTCGACCAGCGCCAGCCCGATCGCCGTCACCGCGGCATTCAGCGCCGTGTAATCCAGGGTGCCAGTGGCCCTCATGGTCGTGCTGTTTTCGGCGGCGCTGCAAACCTACCTGCTGCGGCGCGACATCGCCGACATGCGCCGCCGGCTCGGTCGTGAATGATGACCGGGTCCCGGGAGTGCCTGGTACCCTGGCAGGAAAGTAAACCACCAAGTCACCAAGGCACCAAGAAAGCTTAGTGTCTTTGTGCCTTGGTGGTCCCACTTTCTGATTCCGGCTTGTCCGGGTTAGGACTATCATGCGAATTGCGATAGTGCTCGTCCTGTTACTGGCTCTGCTCAATGGCTGCGCCGCCGGCCTCATGGGTCAGGATTGGCAGGCGGCGAAAGCCGATGGCCAGGCCGCCCGCGCGGCAGCCGAATGGGCGCGCACGCAGCAGGTGCAGGCGGAGACGGCGGCCGCAGCCAGCGAAGCGCCAGCGCGCGAACGGGCGCGCACGATCTCGATCATCGCCCTCTGGGTGGTCGGTGTGCTGACCCTGGCCGGCCTGGGGGGCACGCTGGTGGTCTGGTCGTGGATGCGGGCGCGGCTGGTGTTTGCCGACAAGGCCGGCCTGTACCCGGTCGTGATCGGCACTACGCCCGCCACCAACCTCAACGAGCCCGGTGCCCAGCACGCACGGATCGCACCCCACCGCACCCCGATCCAGGTCCTGCCTGCCTCTGAAGTGGACGCGATCCCCGCGATTCCTGAGCCGATCGAAATCGACGGCCGGCGCTTGCAGCACATCGAGCACCTGCTCCTGCAACCACCGCCGGGGAGTGTAGATTATGACCGCGCAGATTGACCCGCGCCTCGAAACGCAGCGTGTGGCCGGCCTGGTCGTCAAAGCGCTGACCGATCTCGGCCACGCCTGGCGGCGCGAGGACGGCGGCATGCAGACGGTGAAGTTCGCGACCGTCGGCTACGGCGACGTCGCCGGCAGCCTGGTCGCGGTGCTGGAAGTCGATACGCAGCGCCTGCCGCGTAAGGTCAGTGCGCGCGACCTGACCCGGTCGGAGACGCTGCACCACCTGGCCACCGTCTGCGGTCACCCGCTGCGCTGTCTCAATACCACCGGCGTCACCTACGTCGTGCGCCTCACCCCACTCTTGCCCCCGCCGCGCCTCCCCACGCGCGTGCCCTTGGAGCTGGATCGCCGGCCGGTGGGCGATCTGTTGGTGCCGATTGGTGTAGGGCGCGAGGGGGCGGTGTGGTGTGAGCTGCCGGCGCTGGGACACACGCTCATCACCGGCACCAGCGGGTCGGGCAAGTCGAGCTGGATCCACGCCGGGCTGGCGGGGCTGCTCTCAGGCGCCGGCCGCGAGCGGCTGCAGGTGGCGCTGGTCGATCCCAAACGCAGCGAGTTTGCCGCCTGGGCCGGCGCTCCGCAGCTCTATGGTCCCATCGCCACCGACGAGGCCTTCGCCGTGCGGCTGTTGGAGATGCTGGTCGCGGAGATGGAGCGGCGGGGGGATCTACTGGCCGGTGCGTTGGCGCGCGACCTGGCGGGCTACAACCGGCGCGCGTCGGCACCCCAGCCCTATCTCCTGATCGTGGTCGATGAGGTGCTGGATCTCTTGCTGGGTGCCAGCAACCGGCGGATCGAGACGGCGCTCATGCGCCTGGCGGCCAAGGGTCGCAGCGCGGGGGTACTCTTGTGGATCGCCACCCAGCATGCGCGCTTCGATCTCCTGCCGCGCACGGTGGGGCTCAACCTGTCGAGCCGGCTGGTGTTCCGCGTGCAGGACGCCAACGCCGCCAACCTGGCCGGCTGTCCGGGCGCCGAGCAGATTCCGCGCAGCCGGGCGGGACGGATGCTGGCCAGGCTCGACGGGCTGCCGGCGCTCATGCAGGGGTACTACGTCGACGACAGCCGGCTGCACGAGCTGGTGGCGGGTC
>JALOOE010000019.1 GCA_025454565.1 Anaerolineae bacterium | reverse complement strand
CGCCACGCCTGATCGCGGCCCAACGTCATCAAACGGTTCATCAGGTCGTAGCGTGACGCGATCGCGGTGAACATGCGACGCACGTAAGCTCGCTTCTCTACAGGTGCAGGGAGGATATTTCGTGTATTCTTCGACACGGATCGCCATAATCCTTCGTTTTTCGCGCAACTAACACTATACGAATTTGTGGTAGTCAGACTATCGCGGGCGCACTCGCGGTGCGCGGCACGCCTCACGTTTCATGAAGAAACATCCACGGCGCCATCCGCCGCTCAAAGCGATCGACGACAATGTAAAGCAACAGGCCGAGGGCGCTCATTGCCACCACACCTGCGTACATCTCCGGGTAGGCGAGGCGGCCCCAGCTCTCCACAATGATGTAATACCCCAGGCCGGAAGTGGTTGCAAACGACTCGGCAAAAAAAAGCACGGCGACCGCCGTACCGATGCTGACGCGCAACGCGGTCAGCGCCGCGGGCACCGTTGCCGGCAGATAGACGAAACGAAACAGCGCCCGGCGGCCAGCGCCCAATGACCGCACCGAGTAGATCAACTCCGGGCGGAGCGCGCCGGCTTGATCCCGCACCACGACCAGGATCGGGAAGAACAAGATCAGAAAGATCATGAATATCTTAGAAGTGTCGCCGATGCCCAGAAACAGCAACAGAATGGGAAGGAACACGATTTTGGGAATCGGGTGCAGGATATAGACGATAGGTGACACAATGCGATTGAGGCGCGCGCTCTGGCCCAGGATCAAGCCCGCGGGCACAGCCAGCAGGGTCGCGACTGCAATGCTCGCCACGACTCGCCAGCCGCTCACCAGGAAGTGCCGGCCCAGTCCACGAGGGATTTCGCGTGCCAGCGCTTGACCGACCGCCGCCGGGCCAGGCAACACCTCCATCCGCAGCAGCCAGGCCAGAAGCTGCCACGCCAGGAGCAGAATCATTGTAGCGAGGAACACGTCACGTCGGCGCATTGGGAAGCATCGGCCTCAAAGTTACGCGACTGCCAGAGCGTCGCGCACCTCGCTGCACTTCTGGGCGTAAGCCGGTTGGCTGCGGAAGCGGGGGCAGCCGGCACCGGAATTCTCAATGACGCGCGCCTCGGTGTTCGGCGCCCGGCCCAGCACAAGAATGCACTGCCCCAGATACACAGCCTCCTCGATGTTGTGTGTCACGATGACCGTGGTCACGCCCGTCTCCTGGCGCAACTCAACGGTGAGGCGCTGTAAATCTTCGCGCGTTAGCGCATCGAGCGAAGAGAACGGCTCATCCATCAAGAGCAGATTAGGTTGCTGGAGCAGACTGCGCGCGATGGCCGTGCGTTGGCGCTGCCCGCCGCTGATCTGGCTCGGGTATTTATCCTTCAGATCGAAAATCCCCAGTCGGCGCAGCCAGTGCTCTATCTGCGCCGATGTGATGTCTGACCGGGGATAGGGGCGCGGGGCGTCGCCCTCGGTGCGCTTATCTCGATAGAAGCATCCCATGCGCATGACCAGCGCCACGTTGTCCCAGACCGTCGCCCACGGCAGCAGGCCGTAATCTTGCAGCACCAGGCCGGTGCTGGCACGCGGCCGCGGCACCGGCTGGCCGTCGACAAAGATCTGGCCGCCGGCAGGCTGGCGCAGCCCGGCAAGCAGATAGAGCAGCGTGCTCTTGCCGCACCCGGATGGCCCGATCACTGCCCAGGCAGCACAGACCGCGCTCTTCCAGGTGAAATCACGAAAGATGGGCGGCTGGTCAGGGTAGGCGAAGGTGAGGCGGTCAACTGAGATCATGGCGGGGTACGTGAAACGTGCTCCGTGAAACGTGATGCGTAACGAGCGACACGTGCGAAATGCGATCCATCGTTCAGTTCCACGTTATGACGCTTCACGTTTCACGTTATGACGTTTGACGCTTCACGTTTCACGTTTCACTTCGGCAAGTACGTCTTGTCGACCATATCCTGATACGGCACATCGCGAGCGACCAGCCCCTTCGCCTTCATCCATGCGAGCACATCCGCCACCTCGGATTCGCTGGGAACGCCCTTCTCCGGGAACGGCGGCATCTTGTAGCTGTTCTCGATCGACTTCGGCACGCGCCCTTGTTCGATCAGGAGGGTCTGATACTTCTCGGGATGGGCGTTGAGCTCTTTGACCGCCTTCTCCCAGGCGACCAGGAATTTCCGCACGGTGTTCGGCTTGTTGTTCAGCGCCTCGGTGCGGAACGCGAGCACCGACTGCGACAGCTCAGGACGCCTGGTATCATCGGCGATCAGCTTGGCGCCCGCGGCGATCGCGCCCTGCGCCAGCGGATCGGGGAGGGTCGCCGCTCTCAGATTGCCGTTCAGCAATTGCTCGAAGCGCACGGGGATCGCGTTCACCTCTTCGCCCTTGATCTCGTCCGGCTTGAGTCCGGCGCCCTCCAGAAGGCGGCTGGTGAGGTACTCGATCACGGTGTTTTGGCTGATCCCGATGGGCACGCCTTTGACCTCGGCCGGCCCATTGATATTAGCCTTGGGACCGGCCAGGATGCGAAAGAGCGGCGCGTCAGGAAATGGACGGCGCGAGGTGTACACCGCCTTGACCTGCGGTGTCTGCTTGTTGAAAATGCCCACGACGACGAGATCGGTCAGCATGCCATCGACTTGCCCTGCCTGCACCAGCGCGTTCTGCTCCTGCGGGCTTTTCACCGGCACAGCTTCCACCTCAATGCCTTGTTCCTTGAAATAGCCATTCTGCTGTGCGACCAATACCGGGATGGTGTCCAGGACAGGGATCAACGAAACCTTCAGCTTGTTATCTTCCGGCTTTACGGGGACACATCCGACCAGAACAGCCGCCAGCAGGATGCTGACCAGCAATATAGCGATATATCTCGACCTGACTGCCATATGCCTCCTAACACACGCTATGACCCATCGGAACGCAAAACGCTGCACAACGCTACTTGCGCGGTTTGCTCGACGCTGATCGCTTATCGGTTGTGGGCTTGGAAGAAGGGAGCTCACCGGGGGTGGGCCGATTGCGGCGCCACGGCACCACAGGCGGTTCATCTGGCTCCGGCTCTTCTTCCCAGTCATCCGTGAAGATCGTCGGCTCGGCAGGCGCCTGGGTGACTTTGTAGACTAACAGCGCCAGACCGACAGCCACGACGAGCGCGACCAACGTGCCCTGCCATTGCGACAGATCAAACCAGCGGTGCAGAAGTGACCCAATGAACGCCACGCCGACGGCGCCAAATGCAGCCGCCACCAGCGCAACGACTAAGAATAGGATCGCGATCACCAGACTGGCAAAAAGCCCGCGCATTCCGCTCTCCCCGGATGGTCATCTCATCCGATGAGGCTATTATACCACGGCGTCACACCAGTAGATGTGAGAGCAATACCCGAAGACCGATCAAGATCAGGAGGGCGCCGCCGATCACTTCCATGCGCTTGCCGAACGTCGCACCCAACCGGCCGCCCAGCAGCAAACCGATCAGCGAAAGGATGCCGGTGACGACGCCGATCACCACGCTTGGATACAGGATGTCCACCTGGAGCATAGCCAGCGTCAACCCGATCGCAAATGCATCGATGCTGGTAGCCACCGACAGCATCACCATGGTGCCGCCGCGCGAGGGATCCTTGGTATGGCTTTCTCCCTCGGCATCCAGCCCCGAGCGGATCATGCGCACACCGACGAAGGCCAACAGACCGAAGGCGATCCAGTGGTCGAAGCTGGAGACGAGACCGGAGATCTGCGTGCCGACCAGCCAGCCCAACACCGGCATCAATGCCTGGAACAGCCCGAAATGATAAGAGAGCCGGAACAGTGCGCGCGGGTTGTTTGCATAGCCGGTCGTGCCGATCCCCAACGACACGGCGAAGCAATCCATTGCCAGGCCGACAGCCATCACGAGAATTTCAGTGATACTCATGCACTCGCTCTACCCAGGAATCCACGACGCAAGGCCTCCTTCTGGTTGCAACCACCCTGCAGTCCGGCCACCCGCATCACACGGAGTGGCACTATACAGCCGGAGGCGCAATGCCGTCAAACCGAGGCTCCTTCCTCATTTTGCGATTTGCGTCTCGAATGAAATGCGTGTTACAATTTTGGCACGTTCATATCCCCGCTATTCTCCCGCAGCGTCGCGCGCGAGCTGGGCAACGCTTCTGCCCTGCGGCCACCATCTGAATCAGATGAGGACAGATATGCCCTCCGGCCCGATCATCGCGTTCGAACGCGTCAACAAGTTCTTCGGTCACCACCAGGTGCTGAACGACATCAGCTTTCAGATCGCTGAAGGCGAGGTGATCGTCGTCTTCGGCCCTAGCGGCGGTGGCAAGTCCACCATGATCCGCTGCATCAACCGGCTGGAGCCGATCAACAGCGGCCACATCGTAGTCGATGATATCCCCGTGCACGACCCCAAGACCGATATCAACCGCCTGCGCGCCGAGGTGGGGATGGTCTTCCAGCACTTCAACCTGTTCCCGCACCTGACCGCGCTCGATAACATCACGCTGGCCCCCGTCAACGTGCGGAAAACACCGCGCAACGAGGCCGAGGGCCAGGCGATGAAGCTGCTGGAGCGCGTGGGTATCCCCGAGAAGGCGCACGCGTATCCGGGCGAACTGTCCGGCGGGCAGCAGCAGCGCGTCGCCATCGCGCGCGGTCTGGCGATGCGGCCCAAGATCATGTTGTTCGATGAGCCGACCAGCGCACTCGACCCCGAAATGATCAAAGAAGTGCTGGACGTGATGGTCTCCCTGGCGAAGGACGGCATGACCATGGTGGTCGTCACACACGAGATGGGTTTTGCCCGGCAGGTGGCGCATCGGATGATGTTCCTGGATGCCGGCCGCATGATCGAGACCGGCACGCCGCAACAGATCTTCACCGACCCGCAACATGATCGAACGAAGCTGTTCTTGAGCCAGATATTGCACCAGTGAACGGAATGCAGAAGGCTGAACGCAGGAGGCAGAATGATGCATGATGAACAGCACTTCTGCATTCTGACTTCTGCATTCTGACTTCTGCATTCATCATTTCCATCAGGAGGAGTTCTATGAAAGTGTGGCGTTTGCTCATGGTGGGCATCGTGATTGCCGGATTGCTGGCCGCCTGCACCGCCCCGCCGGCTGGGACGAGCGGCAGCACCGGCAAAGCCATGCCCAAGGCTGCTGACGGCACTCTGCTGCGCAAAATCCAGGATCGCGGCAAGATCGTCGTCGGCGTGAAGTATGACGTGCCGATGTTCGGCCTGCTGAACCCCACCAGCAACAAGGTGGAAGGCTTCGACGTGGATGTCGCCAAGGAGATCGCCGCGGCGATCTTCGGCAATCCGGATGCGATCGAATACAAAGAAGCGGTCTCCAAGAACCGCATCCCGTTCCTGCAAGACGGCACGGTGGATCTCGTCATCTCTACCATGACCGTCAACGCTGAACGTGAGGGACAGATCGACTTCTCCAACGTGTACTACCTGGCCGGGCAGTCGCTTCTGGTACCCAAAGCCAGCGCCATCGCCAGCATCAACGATCTGGCAGGCAAGAAGGTGGGCACCGCCAAGGGATCCACCTCCGAACAGAACATCCGCAAGATGGCGCCGAAGGCCGACGTGCAGCTCTTCGACGGCTATGCCGAAGCGGTAGCCGCCATGGATGCCGGCCGGTTGGATGCCGTCACTACGGACGATAACATCCTCATCGGCTTCCAGGCCAAGGAACCGAACAAGTGGAAGCTGGTAGGCGGCCAGTTCACCAAAGAACCCTACGGCATCGGGATCGCCAAGGGGCACCCGGAAACTGTCGAGATGGTCAACAAGGTGCTGGCAGACCTGAAGAAGAGTGGTAAGTGGAAGGAGTTGTACAAGAAGAACATCCCCACCACCCCGCCGGAACCGCCCATCGACAACTGGCGCCAGATCGTCGGACAATAAACGCTCAGGAGTCAGGGGACAGGGATCAGGAATCAGGGCTTTGCCTGCTGACACCTGTCTCCTGACTCCTGCTTCCTGACCCCTCGCATATGAATGCTGAGAGCTGGAATCTTCTGCTGCGTATCGGTTTGATCACGACCGCCGGGCTTTCTATCGCCGCCGGTCTGATCAGCCTCGTGCTGGGCACGGTTATCGGCATCTTCCGTGTATCACCCGTCGGCCCGCTGCGTGTGCTCGCCAGCGGCTATGTGGAGTTTTTTCGCAACATCCCCCTCTTGATCTGCCTGGCGTTCATTTTCTACGGGCTGCCGAAAGCCGGCATCACCTTCCCAATCTTCGAGGCCGGCGTCATCGGCCTGTCGGTCTACACAGCCGCCTTCGTCGCGGAAGTGGTGCGGGCCGGGCTACAATCGATCGGTCACGGCCAGATCGAGGCCGGCCGCGCGTTGGGACTGTCATACATCCAGATGCTCAGGCTGGTGCTGTTGCCGCAGGTCTTCGGGATGGTCATCCCGCCCCTCGGCACGGTGTTCATCGCGCTGGTCAAGAACACGTCGGTCGCCAGCGCGATCGTTGTCCCCGAGCTGATGTATCAGGCGGAGGTGATCGCCGGGCGCTACTTCTATCCGAATGTCTTCCTGATCGCCGGTTTCATGTACCTGATCATCACGTTGCCGCTGGCGCTGCTTGTCAACGTCATGGAGAAGCGGTCGCAGATCGGGCACCGGAGATAGCGACGTGAGATTGGCGGTTGGAGGATGGAGCACTTCGTCATCGGGCATTGGTCACGAGCAGTTGAAAGTTGGAGCGGTCACTGATGGGACAGGGAAGGTAACGCAATGCAGCAGGGCATGACCCGGTCGAGATTCCGGATGAGCGAAGACAGGCAGGCGCTGCTCGGCGCCCTGATCCTGATCGCGCTGCTGCCGTTCCTCTTCGGCATGATCCCGATCAAGGGACTGCTGACCCTGCTGCCCGTGGCGTGGTGGCCCGCCTTGGGGTTGACCGTCGAAAACGCCGAAGCGCTCCAGATCGCCGTCGCCAATTGGAAGCCGTTCCTGGAATGGGGCACTTGGCGCTTCCTGGCGTTGGGGCTGGCGATGACGGTCGCGGTGTCGCTGGTCTCGATCGTGTTGAGCCTGCCGCTCGCCACGCTGGCGGCGCTGGCGCGGCTTTCCTCGCACAGCTATGTGCGCTGGCCGACCATCGCCGGCATCGAGATCATCCGCGCTTTTCCGGTGCTGATCCTGATCTTCTACGTCTTCACCCAGTTCTCGCGCGTGGCGGAAGTCACCGGCTCGTCACTGCTGAAATCCAACAACGTGACGCTCGCCGTCATCATCGCGCTGACCCTCTACACCACGGTCGTCAATGCCGAGACGATCCGCGCCGGCATCCTCTCGCTCGACAAGGGCCAGACCGAGGCTGCACGTTCGCTGGGTCTGAGCTACGCCCAGGCGCTGCGGCTGGTGATCCTGCCGCAGACCTTCCGCCGCATCCTGCCGCCCCTCATCGCCCAGTTCGTCACCCTCGTGAAAGACACCTCACTGGGCGCCATCATCGGCCTGCTGGAGCTCTACCACCGCGGGCAGATCCTCTACCAGTATTATCGCAACCCGCTGGAAACGTTGTGGGTCGTCGCGGTGATCTACTTCCTGGTGAATTACGCGCTGGGCCAGAGCGCGCAGCGTATCGAGCGGCGTTTCTCGGGCTCGCGGCGCATCGCCTCACAGGTTTCGCTAGAGCCATAACGAGTCGTAGCGCAAGCTGCCAGCTTGCGCTACCATATCCCTGCATTGATCTTCGTCGTGTGCTCTGCTCTTTGTTGGCCCTACTCGCAGCGAAAGGAGACTACGGCTTTTGTGTGGGCCTCGGGAGAGGAGAGTGAAACACACCGCCCGGAGTCGGTGTTGGCAATGGCGAATGGAACGGTCCCTTGTAGGGAGCGCCGATCCTTGGCGAAGAGAATCTTCCGCGGGTTTCGCTGGCGCAGGTGTGCCCAGAGGTGGCATCGATGTCGGGTTGACAGCGCCACCAGATTGGGTCACTTCCACCCACGCCGAATCCCCCACAAACAATCCTCTTGACAAGTACATACTTGTCAAGAGGTGATATCGGCCTTCAGTGGGGAAGATCACCGATTTGGAAATCTGTATCGGTTGCCCAGCCGCTAGACTCACCGTCTGAGGCGGGTCTTCACGATCAAGGCTTGCGCTAGGAGCGCGGACTTTGAAATCAACCACAATTCCTGACACTGCAATCCCAGATTGCAGTGTGACTGTGACGGGAACCGGTTGATTAGCAGCGATGGGACCACCGACCACAAGGCTCACTGACAACTGATCTCGGGTTGGGGAAGATGGATGTCCCGTCGGGGATAGGAACGGGCGAGGGCTCGCCCCGGGATCCATGCAGGCAATCAAGACGAGCGCGCTGACAAGTGGAACGATAATGCGGGTGATCAGACGACGGATATTCACGTTCAGCTTCTTTGCCGGGTGAGTAATACAGCAATCCTTTGTTGCGCTCTTACCTGAACGGACACAATCCTTGTATACCCGCCGCTCACAGCGCCCAGGGTGGCACTATACAGCCGGAGGTGAGCGCCGTCAAACCGGAGGTTCGTCTTCTCGCCTACGACGATCCACGCTCTGGGTGAGATGAGGACAGCATGCTTTGCGCGTCACTTCGGGCCAAATTCGTCGCGCGATTCCAGCCGAAAAAGTGTATACTATACGCAGCATTGCACCCCCGCGTCGATCTCCGTTGCGTTGAATTGTTATCAGTTGACTGGTCCTCAGCCAAAGGAGATGGAACATGCGCCCCCGACACTTCGTGACCCTCCTCGTCCTGCTTGCAGTTGTATTGCCGCTCGCTGTAGCGTCAGCACCCACACCGGCGCACGCCGGCGGCGTTGTCACCGTCTGCGATGAAGCGCACCTGCTGGGGGCATTGGCAGGCGGCGGCATGGTGACCTTCAGTTGCAGCGGCACGATCAGCTTGACAGCCACGATCACGATTTCGGCGGACACATCCATCGACGGCAGCGGACAGACCGTCACCATCAGCGGGAACAACGCCGTGCGCGTGTTCACAGTGAACTCAGGTGGAATCCTCAATCTGAACAAGCTGACCATTGCAGGCGGACGCACTGTGGGTAACGGCGGTGGTGTGTACATCGACAGCGGTACGTTAGCCGTGCGTAACAGCACCTTCTTCGATAACAGCGCCGTCGCCGGCGGCGGTATCTACAACCACTTCGGCACGGTGACGGTGAGCAACTGCACCTTCGCAAGCAACCGAGTCTTCGGCAGCGGCGCTGTTGCTGGTGGCGGCATCTACAACCACTTTGGCACGATGGCCGTGAGCAACAGCACCTTCACGGGAAATGGCGGCTTTGCCAGTGGGGGCGGCATCTGGAACGACAACGGCACGCTGACCGTTAGTGATAGCACCTTTACAGGCAACCGCACCTTCGGCCCCGGCGGCGGCATCGGCAATGACGGCACGCTCACTGTGAACAATAGCACCTTCGAAGGAAATGACGGATTCAGTAGCGGTGGCGGCATCGCCAACTACGGCACGCTTGTCGTGAACAACAGTACCTTCTACAACAACAGTGCCGACAACGACTCCGGCGGTGGCATTGCTAACTATGGTACACTCGTTATGAGTAATAGCACCTTCTCCAGCAATAGGGCCCATGACCTCGGTGGCAGTATCTATAACTATGCCAGCGTTGGCGCAGTAGCGACACTGAAGAACACGATCATCGCCAACAGCCCAGCGGGGGGGAACTGTTACGGCGCAATCGTGGACGGCGGCGGTAACCTCAGCTACCCCGATACTACCTGCCCCGGCACCAACAGCGACCCCGTGCTCGGCCCCCTGCAGAATAACGGCGGCCCTACCCACACGATGGCGCTCCTGCCTAGCAGCGCAGCCATCGACGCAGGGGACGATGCTATCTGCGCGGCGCCTCCGGTCAATAACCGCGACCAGCGTGGCACCATCCGCCCCCAGGGTGCCCACTGTGACATCGGCGCGTATGAAGCATTGCCAAGCAGCATCGTCAGCGTCTGCGATGAGGCGCACTTGCTGGCGGCATTAGTCGGTGGCGGCACGGTGACGTTCAGTTGCAGCGGGACGATCATCCTGACAGCAATGATCACCATTGCGGCTGACACGACCATCGACAGCAGCAGGCAGTCCGTCACCATCAGCGGGAATAACGCGGTGCGCGTGTTCACCGTGAATCCGGGAGTTGCCGTCACCTTGAATGCGCTAACGATCACCAATGGAAGCGCGGTTGATGGTGGCGGCATCTACAACTCCGGCACGCTTATAGTGAGCAACAGCACCTTCGACGGCAATAGCGCCCGCGGCGACTACCCCGGCCCCAATTTTGGCGGCGGCATCTACAACAACAACGGCGCGCTGACCGTGAGCAACAGTACTTTCTCCAGCAATGGCGCCTATGACGGTGGCGGCGGTATCTACAACAAGAGTGGTACACTGACCGTGAGCAACAGCACCTTTGCTGGCAATGGCGCCGCGAGAGGCGGGGCTATCTACAACGGTAACGGGGCACTGACCGTGAGCAACAGCACCTTCGCCGGTAATAGCGCCTATGGTGGCGGTGGCAGCATCTACAACCACGACAGCGGTGGTGCAGTAACGACGCTGAGGAACACGATTGTTGCCAACAGCCCGGCGGGTGCGAACTGTTTCGGCACGATCGCTGACGGCAGCGGCAACCTTACCTATCCTGATACGACCTGCCCCGGCATTAACTTCATCCCTGCGCTCGGCCCCTTGCAGAACAACGGCGGGGCGACCAAGACGATGGCGCTCCTCGCAGGCAGCACAGCAATCGACAGAGCGAACGATGTCATCTGCGCAGCAGCGCCCATCAACAACCGCGACCAGCGCGGGGTCGTGCGTCCTCAGGGCTTTCATTGCGACATCGGCGCGTATGAGGTGTTGCCGCCGCACGCTTTCCTGCCGATCATCATGCGGTAGCTCACAGCCAACCGCCCCCGGCCAGGAGGTCGGGGGCGGTTGGGATCGATCGGACGATGGGCGGGTGCGGATATTCCGTCGGGGCAGCCCTTGTGGTCGCCCTGGGCAGGCATAAGGCGTCCTGGGCAGGCATAAGGCGTCCTGGGCAGGCACAAGGCGCCTGGGCAGGCATAAGGCCTGCCGCTACTGGACGCGATCACCCCTTCTCATACGGCTGGCCGTCGGCGGCGGGCGGCACGGCGCGGCCCACCACCCCGGTGAGGACGATGATCGTCAGGATGTAGGGCAGCATCTGCGGGATCTGCGATGGGATGTCGGGCCGGAAGATGCTGATTGTGGCCGTCACGCTGGTGCCCAGCCCGAAGATCAGCGCGCCGATCAGCGCGCCGAACGGATTCCACTTGCCGAAGATCATCGCGGCCAGCCCGATGAAACCCAGACCGTTGGTCATCAGCGGGTTGAAGACATCCACCGCCTCCAGCGTGAACCAGGCGCCGCCCAGCCCCGCGATCAGGCCACCGACCAGCACATTGATGTAGCGCGTGCGGTAGACATTCACGCCCAGCGTGTCGGCTGCGCGCGGATGCTCACCCACGGCGCGCGTGCGCAGGCCCCAGCGCGT
>JALOOE010000463.1 GCA_025454565.1 Anaerolineae bacterium | reverse complement strand
ATGACTCTGGCGGAGCTGAAGATGCTGGATGCCGGAAGCTGGTACGATGCGCGTTTCGCCGGTGAGCGCATCCCGACCCTGGCCGAACTGCTGGCCTGGGCCAAGGATCGGGTCGGCATCGCCATCGAGATCAAGAACGGGCCGATCTACTACCCCGGCATCGCGGAGAAAACGATCCGCCTGGTGCGGCAGCACGGCATGGAGCGCCAGGTCATCCTGATCAGCTTCGACCATTTGGTGGTGCGCGAGGCAAAACAGATCGCGCCGGAGATCGCCACGGGCATCCTCTACGTCGGCGGGCTGGTGGACACAGTCGCCGCGGCCCGCGCCGCGCTGGCGGACGCCGTGCATCCGAACTGGGCCTTCGTCACACCGGAGTTGGTGCGAACAGTCCACGAAGCGGGGTTGATGATCAGCCCGTGGAATCCGAACGACCTGCCCACGCTCCGCATGTTGAGCCGGATGGGCGTGGACAGCGTGGGGACCGATTACCCGGAGTTGTTCGGGCAGGTGTAGCGGGGTTCGAGGTTGAAAGTTGAAGGTTGAAGGTTCAAGGTTGAAAGTTGAGAACTACCTTCAACTTTCAACCTTGAACCTTCAACTCGTCCTGAAGGTCAGACCGCTTTCCCCCGCGTCCACCGCCACCTTTGCGCCCTTCCGCGGCGCAGCGTTGAGCAGCCAATCGGCCAGCGGCTCGCGCAGGTTCTTCTGGATGATGCGGCGGAGCGGGCGCGCGCCCCATTCGGGGTGATCGTTCTGCGCCAACATCCAGACCTTCACCGCGTCGCTGAGCTCCAGCGTGACGCCCTGCGCCGCCAGCATTTTCACTTCCTTCTTCAGCATCAGCTCCAGGATTTGCGCCAACTGATCGGGCGTCAGCGGCAGGAACATGATGACCTCATCCATGCGGTTGAGGAACTCCGGCCGCAGCGTCGATTTCACGACCGTCATTACCAGCTCGCGCATCTCATCGGTCATCACCGGCTGGTCGAGGAATTCCGAACCCATGTTGCTGGTCAGGATGATCACCGTCTCGCTGAACGAAGTCACGCGCCCCTGCGAGTCGGTCAGGCGGCCCTCCTCCATGATCTGCAGCAGGATGTCGAGCACGCGTGGATGCGCCTTTTCGACCTCGTCGAAAAGGACGACCGTGCTGGGGCGCTGGCGCACCTTCTCGGTGAGTTGCCCGCCTCCCTCGAAGCCGACGTAGCCCGGCGGCGCGCCAATCAGCCGGTTGACGGTGTGATCCTGCTGATATTCGGTCATGTCGAGCACGACCATCGCGTCTTCGCTGCCGAACATGAACTCGGCCAGCGCCTTAGCCAGCTCTGTCTTGCCCACGCCGGTGGGGCCGAGGAAGAGGAAGGAACCGATGGGACGTTTGGGGTCTTTCAGCCCCACGCGCGCGATCTTCACCGCCCGGCTGACCGCCAACACCGCATCGTCCTGGCCGATGATGCGCTGGTGCAGCGCATCGACCATGTGTGCGTAGCGCGCCCGCTCGTCCACGCCGAGCTTACTCACCGGGATGCCGGTCATCGCGCTGACCGCCACCGCCACGTCATCGGCGTCCAGCTCGGAATCGGGCTGGAGATTGGGGCGGAAGGCGACGGTCGATTGGCCGGCCAGCTTGAGCAGTGCGCCGGCGCGGTGCAACGCGGCGAGCGCCGAGGATGGCAGCGGCGTGCCGACGACGTAACGTTTCGCCAGGGTCGCCGCGGCGGGCAGCGCGTTGTCGGTGATCGTGAAGCCGTAATCGCTCTCGACACGCGCGCGGTGCACCCCAAGGATGGCGACCGTCTCGTCGATGCTCGGCTCAGGCACGCGCAGGCGGTGGGTGTGATCGCGCACGACGCTGTCGGCCGCCAGCCGCTCATTCCACGCCGCGTCGGTGGTCGTAGCGATGACGACGGGCGAGACGGCGAGAAACGCGCGCTGTATCAACCGCGTGGCTTTCGGGAATTCGGCGGAGGCCACCGGGCTGCCGAAAAAGCGCTCGATGTTCGGGATGAAGAGGATGCCGTCGCGTGCTTGTTGGTAGGCGCTATCGACCGCCTTCTCAGCGTCGAACAGCAGCGCGTGATCCGTCACCTGCACCAGGGTGCGGAGGCCCACCGGCCCTTTGCCTTCGGCCATCAGCAGCGACAACCCATTGACCAGTGAGCGACGCCCCACGCCCCCATCGCCCACGAGGACGACGTGGCGGTGGTTCGCCAGCGTCAGCAGCCCTTGCAGATCGCGCATCAGATCGCCGCGCACGTAGACCGGCAGCGCCTCGCCCGCTTTGGCCTGTGCGACCGTGTCCTGCCCTGTCACGCGCTTGACCTGCGCCTGGAGCGCCAGCCGGCTCGCCAGCGTCTCACGCGAGATGCCATACCGTCGCAGGATCGTCGCGGTGCTCACCCCGCGCTCGCCCAGCCCGCCCAGCGCATGCTCGGTGCCGATCTGCGTCTCGCCGCTGGCCTCGGCGATGCTGCGTCCCTCGTCGAGGAGCACGACCATCTCGGTAGACATGCGGACCGGTTGGCCGGCCTCATCGGTGAAGATGAAGTTGGCGTCCGTCCCCGGGCTGGCCTTCGCCAATACCTCGGCACTGACGGCCAGTTCGTCCAGGCGGAAGCTGCGCTCGACCGCCAGTTGCACCAGCAACCGGTGCGCCGCGCTGCCGTCGTCCCGCACGAAGGAGACGAGCAACAGCGCCGGCGTCAGATACGGCAGCTTGAGCGCACGCATGCGAATCGCTGCCGCATTGAGCGCTTTGGTCAGGTCGGGAGAGGGGATATTGGGATTCAAAGAAGCCATCGGCGATTCAATCCTGGTCGCTTGAGTTGGATGCAGAGAGATTGTAGCACGCCTGTGACGGGATGGCAACGCCAAAGCTACAGTCGCGCGTAGGCTCGCGTGGAGGTGAGACGGCCGGACGAGTTGCCAAAAAGCCGGAAACCGATGACAATAGGGGCCGGGATGACAAACGGCATCCATACGCGATCCAATGGGAGGAGGGAATCATGGTCGATTCACAGACACCCGAGCGCTGTGTGTTGGAAGGCGTGCCACGCATTCACTTCTACGAGGGCGGCCCTTTCTGCCCGGAAGACATCTGCTTCCCCTCCGCTCTCAAAACGTGCCTGGAGTTCATAGGCGATCCGATCGGCTGTAAGCACACCAGTCCGCCCACCAGGGGCCTGGCCTCCTGTGGATATTCGTATCTGGTGGGCACGACCGGCGAGGCGTTCGCATTGTCGTGGTCGCCGGAGTGGGAGTTTCGCAACGCGATCCGCTCCCTGGCCGCCGTTACCGACGAAGCGCCGTACCGGCATGCGCTGGCATCAGTCGGCTATGGTGGCGAAATCGTACGCAAAGAGCGGGGACGCGATAGCGACGACCTCTTCCGCGAAC
>JALOOE010000462.1 GCA_025454565.1 Anaerolineae bacterium | reverse complement strand
CGGTGGAAAGAGCGGGGTGAATGTGGATGCTTGCCAGATGTTGACGAATCCATCTTCACCCGCAGTTACCACGATCTCGCCATCTGGGCTAATGTCGATAGCGTTGATTCGATCACCGTGGTTCAGCGCACCCAACATGCGAAAGGGTTCTACGCTCCACAACTGCGCTGTCCCGTCGCTGCTGGCCGTTGCTAAATAGCTCTGGTCATCGCTGAATTCGACACCTTCAACAGATTGGGCGTGTGCTATCAAAGTCTCGTATTCGCGGGTAGGACCTATGTTCCAGGTTAGCATAGTTCCATCAGTACTGATCGTTGCCAGTGAGCTTACGCCACATGGCACTAGAGGATGATTTGGCGTCGTTTCCTCCTTGAGAAATGCGATTGCCCAGATTCGATCCTCGTGACCAATCAAACGCAGCGGTGCGGCGCCTGTTGCAGTCGAAACCACGGCCTGCTGATCGCTCTCTCCGAAACTTGCTACGCAAGCGCCATTCGGACTGAAGACTGCATCAAATACAGAACCTTCATGAACGCGTTGACGGGTTTTCAGTCTCGGTGTGCGAATCTGGCTCATGTCCCAAATGCTGACTGCCCCATTGTTATCCAAAACAGTGATATCACCTTGAGGGCTAAAAGCCAAGCCCCGGATTTCTTCGTCAGCCTCCGTTGCGGTCCATCGAACTAGTTCCTGTTTTAGTTCGCTATCCCATACAGCGATTTCGCTTTGAGATACTGCCGCAGCTATTTCAGTACCTTCTGTATTGAATGTCGGCCTTCTTACCCAAGGCGCAATAGATCGAGAAGTGATTTGCCTGCCTCTATGCACATCCCATAGCTGCGCTTCGTAATCTCCTACTTGAACCAAGACGGTTGACATGTCAGCGCTCATGTCCAAGTCCCTCGCTGACTCGGCGAACTCAGCAGAAAACACCTCTGTCCCGCTTTGTACATCCCAAATCTTGGCGAAACCACCCGATGCGCCGTCCAAAGGACCTTGTTGGTAGCGATAGCCTGTAACGCCCAGACGAATCGGGGATTGGGGACTGAAGGCAAGATCAGTAATGAAGGTTTTGTCGCCTGAGTCGAGGGTTCGTATCAGATTGCCGTCAAAGCGATCAAACAGCAGCACCTTACCATCCGATCGGGCAACTGCAAACAATTTCTGGTCTGCGCTGAATGATGCTGAATTTATACCACCCTGAACCCCATGGTTGATATGATCGTTGACTCGAGATGCCAAAAGTGTTTCTCTTAGAGCGTCGATGGTTATCGAGGATCGATGGGTTTTGGCGGCCTCGATGGCTAACAATAAAGCAGACTCTGGATCCCTCTCGATAGCCTCTTTGGCTGAAAGAGCAAGCCGATCAGCCCCTGTAATCTCTGCATTCTGTTGACTGATAATCGATCGTTGGGCAAAAAAAGCTGCGATGGCTACTGCTACCAGAATGAACGCCATGGCGCCAATGCCCAGCGCACGTTGAACCCGGCGTTGCTTAGCGCGCCGTCGCCGATGCTCCCTGCTGGCGTCGATCAAGTTGATCTCTGCTGCATGCCAGGCGCGCGTCCCGTATGCCCCGGTTTCGATCGTAGCCAGATCGATATCGTCCAGAATGGCACCATCTGCGCCGTTTCGCCATTCGACAATTCTGCCGTCTAAAATCCGCCGCGCCCGCTGGCCCGGCTTCTCCGACTCATCGAACCGCTTGCGCACGTGCGGCGCCAGCGTGTCGTGGGTCAGCCGGCTGGCGGATGGCTGGCCGGGTTGGTTCTTGGCCGGGTCTACCAGTAGATAGTTATCCTGACATCTTTGGACAAGTCCTGGCAACACGTCCAGTCGGTGACTGTAGGTCTGCTCCAGATCGGCCAGCGTGCGCTGTTCGGCGGTGCCCAGGGGCGTGGTGTGGTAGGCCAGCAGGTCCAGCGCCAGGCCGGAGTCGACCACTTCCGGCAGCTCGTTGCGCAGCGTCGCAAGCTGCCGGCCGAGAAAATCGTTCAGCGACAGGCCGCGCGAGCGAAACTCGTGATACAGGTCTTCGTTGAAAACCGGACGGTCGTAGCTGCGATCCTTGGCCGTATCCCACATGTCGGCCAGGAGAATGGCCAGCATGGGCGCCACCGGCGACTCGCGATCGGCCAGCAGATCGTCGGCGATCATGCCAGGCAGCGCATCGGTCACGCTCAAGCCATAGCGGCCGCGCAGCCGCGGCCTGGAGGTTGGACCAGCCACCACCTCGGCGACCCCGTCCCGTCCCAGCCGCTCCAGGAACACCCCGGCGCGCGGCAATGCGCGTTCGGCCAGGCGCTTGTCGATCTCGGCCAGCCACTCCTTGCGGAAGCCCAGGATCAGACGACCGCGCGGCCGGCGGGTGGCGTCACCGAAGAGCTTTTCCAGGACATCCAGGAAGTCGATCAACTCGCCAGGCTGCTCTGGATTGGGCCGGGTGAAGAACTCCTCGACCTGATCCAGCACGACCAGCAGCGGTTTGCCGCACTGCGCTTCCAATCGACCCCATGCGGATGCCAGATCGTCATCAGGCTCAACGGGGAGGCCCGCAGCCAGGGTGCCCAACAGACCTTTCGCCTGATCTCGCCGCATGTAACGAACTTCGTGGCTGGCCTCCAGCCGCGGCCGCAGCCCAGCAGCCAACACCGATGACTTGCCTACGCCAGATTGGCCGTAAAGAAGGATGATGGGCTCGCCATCCGGTGCGATCACCCGGTCAAAGAGGCTGCGAATCTCCCTTCCGCGGCCGAAGAATATCTCCGCATCCTCACGGCGGTACCAATCCAGGTAATGAAAAGGCTTGTCGGGCAGGTCGAGCTGCGGCAGCGGCGGCAGATCGAAGAGCGGGTCATCGGCGGCGTTGGGCAAATCAAACACCCGCCCATCGGCCAGCCGCGTAAACAACACCGGCATCCACCAATCCGCCCGCGCGCGCACGGCGCCGCGGGCGACGGACAGGGCGCGGTCGATTTGCCCGTCGCGGCGCAGCTCGCGCAGGAAGGTGGGCATGAAGGCCGCGGCCGTGGCCATGGTGAGGTTGCCCTGCATGGCGACCACGGCCGGCACGCCGGCCGCGGCCAGCCGCGGCCCAAGCCCTGCCAGCGCGCCGCCGTCATGGGTGGATGGCTCGGCGTCACCGCTGCCCGCGCTCTGGCATGAGACCAGCACCACCAGGCCGGGCGGCTGCGCCAGCTCGCCCATGCGCGCGGCCAGCTCCCGACCTGCCGTCCAGGCCCGGCCGCCGTCCTCCCGCTCCAGCAGGATCTGCGGCTCGCCGTCCACGATCATGCCGTGGGCCACCAGGTAGAGGATGTCGCAGCCATCGCGCAGGCGGGCCAGCAGGGTGGCCAGCGTCACCTGGCCGCGGCCGGCCAGTGCTGTGAATGGGATGTCGCC
>JALOOE010000461.1 GCA_025454565.1 Anaerolineae bacterium | reverse complement strand
CGTCCCATGCCGAGCATCACCGCCGTCAGGATGCCCGACCTGGCCGCCGGCACAACGACGCGCCAGATCGTCTGCCAATGCGTAGCGCCCATCGCCAGACTTGCATTGCGATAACTCATCGGCACGGCGTCCAATGCGTCTTCGGCCACGCTGATAATCGTCGGCAACGCCATATAGGCCAGAATGAGCGCGCCGGTGAACGCAGTCAAGCCTGTCGGCGTGCCCAATCCCTGGCGGACCAGCGGTGCGATGATGGTCATGCCAAAGAAACCGAGCACCACCGATGGGATGCCAGCCAACACTTCGATCATCGGCTTGAGGATCTCGCGCGCCCAGTTTGGCGCCACCTCTCGAACGTAGACCGCCGCGGCAACGCCTAGCGGCAGAGCGATGGCAATCGCGGTGATCGTCACCAAAATCGAGCCGAGGAGCAGCGGCAGCATGCCATAGAGGTCAAAGGTCGGATACCAGCGCGTCCCGAAAAGATTGCCGAGCGGAGCTTTGGTAAACGCCGGAATCCCTTCGCGCAGCAGGAAGAAGAAAATCAGCAGGACGAAACCGATGGTCGAGAATCCCAGAACGCGGATACCGCTTTCGATAAAGAATTCGCCCCATCGGGATCGCGCGTTGGCAGACGTAGCATCTGAACTCATGACATGCTCTCACATTGGCCCACGGCTGCAACCGCAGGCTGATTCGTCTGGAATATGCTCGGTGATGTCGGCTATCGGCCTGGCAGAGGCACAAAACCGAGATCCGCAACCATCACCTGCCCTGCAGTACGCACCCACGCCAGATAGTCTTTGACCTCGTCGGGTGGCGCGTCGGGCGTATACATGTAGAGCGCTCGAGAGATCGGGTAGCTGCCATCCAGCGCCGTCTCTTTGGATGGAAGGACATGCAGCGAATTGCCATCCTTCGCCACGGCGACCATCTGCTGGTCCGGTGTGACGTATCCCAGTCCATCGTAGCCGATGGCATTAGGATTCTGGCGCACCTCCGCGCTGATCCCTTCCGAAGATGGCATCAGGAGTGTGTCTGGTGAAAAGAGTAGATCGCTCTTCTTGCCCAGCCGAACGACATTCTCCAAGAAATATACATACGTACCGGAGTTTGACTCGCGCGAAAGCAACACGATAGGCCGGTTTTCCCCGCCGACCTCCCGCCAGTTGCGAATCTTTCCGGTGTAGATATCGGATAACTGCTGGAGCGTAAGCTGCTGCACCGGATTATCTGGATGCACGATGATGGCAATCGCATCGCCCGCCACGACGAATTGTTGAGGCGTCAGCCCTTTGTCTTTCGCCGCCTTAAGTTCCTCTGGCTTGATCTCGCGCGAGGCGTTGGCGATATCGACCGTGCCGTTCAGCATGGCGGCGATACCGGTGCCGGTGCCGCCGCCTGTCACCGAGATGCGCACCTCGGGCTTGACTTGCGCATAGGCCTCCGCCCACGCCAGCGCCAGGTTCACCAACGTGTCGGAACCCTTGTTCTCGATCGTGTGCTGACCTGAGCCGTTGCTTACGGATGCGCCAGTCTGCGCCTGGACAGGTTGCGTGTTGCATCCGGCGGCGAATACACTCACAACCATCAAGCCTGCCGCGACCAGCCACGCGCGCGACCTTGGCCTCGGTCTTCGTTGCGTCATGAGAATCCCTTCCGGCCCTGCGCATCAGTGCATCAGCAACGCGCAATATCGACCTTCGATCCTACGGGCCAGAAGATACTTTACGCCTCTCGGTTTAAGCGCGTGTTATGATGATGTTAAGACCTCATAACATTGGAGAAAGGGAAGGGGACGCTACAGCGCGGTTCCAGAGCCGAACCGATGGATCTCAAGCCTTGGGGAGTGTGAAGAAGAACCTCGCGCCTTCGCCGGGGTTGCTTTCGACCCAGATGCGACCGCCGTGACCTTCGACAATGTGTCGGGCAATCGCCAAACCCAGGCCAGTGCCGCCTCTTGTGCGGGCGCGATCCTGTTTGTAGAAGCGTTCGAATATGCGCGCCTGCTCGTCTCGTGGAACACCCGGACCGGAATCGGCGATGCAGATCCGAATATCGTCGTCCACGGCCTCGGCGGACATGCTGATAATGCCACCGTCAGGCGTAAACTTGATGGCGTTGTGCAGCAAGTTGCCGATGACTCGCGCAACCTGCTGCTCATCCATCAGCGCGACCAGATCCGCCGGCACCATCCGGCTCAGGTGCTGCGCCTTCAGCATCGCCTGCGGCAGAAGGTTAGCGACCGCCCGACCCATGAGCGGCTCCACGGGCGCCGGCACCAGCTTCAGCAACACCTGGCCCGACTCGATCTGCGCCAGGTCCATCATCTCCTGGCTCAGTTGGCTGAGCACCTGCACCTGCGCCTGAATCTGCGCCAACATGCGCTGAGTCAAGATGGGATCGCGCGTCGCGCCGTCTCTGAGGGTCTGAGCTGCGAGGCCGATGTTGGCAAGCGGGGTGCGCAACTCGTGCGATAGGTTGGCGACGAAATCACGGCGCGCACGGCCCAGCCGCTGCAACTCGGTGACATCCTCGATCGCGACGGCGGCGCCGCCTGTCTCGGCAACGGGCACTGCGCGAATGCGCAGCGTCCGACCGTTGACCACCGCCTGCCGCACGATGGAGCGCCCGCCGAAAGTGGCGTCCAGAACGGCCTGATTTAGCTCGTAGTCGTGCACGAGCCCAATGAACGTCTGTCCCGCCGCGTTCTCAGCGGGCCCGAACATCGCCCAGGCCGCCTGGTTGCCCCAAAGGATCTTTCGGTCGGCATCGAGCAGAAACAAAGTGTCCAGACTGGCATCGCCCAAACCGCTCAGATAGGCTACGTTCTGCCGATAGCGTTCTGCCGCCACCGCAGTCTCGGCGGCTGCCGTGGCGCGCGCCTGACCAGCAGCGCGTGCCTCCTGCGCCGCCCTCTGGGCGCGCGCCCAGAAAAGGAGCAGCAGCACTGCCCCCACGATCACCACCGCGATCAAGACCAGATCGGAGACACGCATGAACATCACCCGGCGTTACACCCTACGAGTCGATCCGAAAGCCGCTCTGGCCGGTCTCCCGACCGAGCCAGGGCACGCGCCGCTCTGGCCGGTCTCCTGACCGAGCCAGGGCACGCGCCGCTCTGGCCGGTCTCCCGACCGAGCCAGGGCACGATCGGAGACCGGTCCTCAGCAGTCGCTCAACAAGCGTCGCGCCTACCCCTCGAACCGATATCCGATCCCGCGTACCGTTACAATACGCGTCGGCGCGGCCGGATCGGACTCGATCTTCTCTCGGAGCCAGCGTCGCCGTAGTAGTCGAATCCCCACACGCGCGTGAGCAATAGATCGCGCGACAACACCGCACCGTGGTGGCGCATGAGCTCGGCGAGCAGGCTGAACTCCTTGGGGCTAAGCACCAACTCCTTGCCGGCCAGGAACGCGCGCCGGCTGACCAGGTTCAGCGCCAGGTCTCCGGCAATCAGCTCGTCCGTGGTCTGACGTGAGCCAGCGCGGCGCAGCAAGGCCCGGATGCGCGCCTGAAGCTCGCCCAGGCTGAACGGTTTGGTCATGTAGTCGTCAGCGCCGCTCTCCAGCCCGACGATCTTGTCCAGCTCGCCGGTGCGAGCCGTGAGCATCAAGACGGGCACGTCCGAAATCTGGCGCAGGCTGCGGCAGACCGTCAGCCCATCCAATTCCGGCAGCATCAGGTCGAGGATGATCAGGTCCGGATGCTCTGCCTGCGTCTGCTCCAGCGCGGTGACACCGTCCCCGGCAGTGACGACCCGGTATCCCGATGCTCTCAAGTTGAGCGCGAGCGTCTCACGCAAGTTGGGATCGTCATCGACGACAAGAATCTTCTCAGGCATAGCATCCAAGCAATAATGACAAAGGGAAGCGGGCCGGCACCCTGTCCGACTCGCCTGCGGCGCCTCACCGTGTCCGAGCGTCCGTCTCCACACACGTGCAGGATCATGGTAGCATGAAGCGCCAATAGGCCAAAAATCGTCCACCGAGCCACTTCGCTTGGTGACGCGTAAAGGCCATCGGTTCGCTGAACCGATGGCCTCTGATTCTCTGAGTGCCCCGCCGTGTCGTGCGCTACCGTGGTTTTGAACCTGCTTGCGCAGGTGGGAGCCTTGCTGCCGAGGTCTACCTTGCCAATACATAGACTGTGTTCAGCAGTCTATGCGGCTATCGCGTCGCCCGCCAGGATGTCCAACTCCCTTAAGTTTGGTGTTGGCTCAAAACGTTATTGGAGCATCACGTGCACCGCAGGGTACTACGATTTCTATCCTAGCACAGGTCGCAGCCGCGCGCAAATGCGCGAACCGGGCAACGGAGGCCCCAAGCGCGCTACTCGCGAACCGCCAGATGCAATTCGCGCAACTGTGCCTCGGAGATCGGCGACGGTGAACGGAACATCATATCGGTGGCGGAAGCAGTCTTCGGGAAGGCGATGACCTCGCGAATGCTGGTCGTGCCCGCCAGGATGGCGACCGTGCGATCGATGCCCGTAGCGATCCCGCCATGTGGCGGCGCACCGAACTCGAACGCCTCCAGCAGATGCCCGAACTTCTCTTCCGCTTCCTCCTGCCCGATGCCGAGCGCGCGGAACATCGCCTGCTGCTGCTCACGACGATGAATCCTGATGCTGCCGCCCCCCACTTCCCAGCCATCCATCACCAGATCGTAGGCTTTGGCCCGCACGGCGCCCGGATCACTCTCCAGCAACGCCCAATCCTCGTCCATGGCCGAGGTGAATGGGTGATGCATAGCAGACCACCGGCCGTCTTCGGCGCTCCATTCCAGCAGCGGGAATTCCACCACCCAGCAGAGTGCGTGGATGTCTCGGCGCGCCAGGCCAAGCTGCTGACCGAGCACGAGGCGTAACTCGCCCAGACTGCGCGCCACCACGCCTCGGCTTGAGTCGGCGACGATCAGGATGAGATCACCCACGTTGGCCCCGGTGCGCTCAAAAATCGCATTCATCGCGTCATCCGACAGGAACTTAGCGAGCGACGATTTCACGCTGCCATCAGGCTGACGGGCGATAGTGGCGATGCCCTTAGCCCCGAAGCGTCGGGCGACGTCGCCAAGCTCATCGATTTGCTTGCGGCTGTATCCGGCACAGCCGGGCGCCACAATCGCCTTCACCTGGCCTGCCGCGGCGACGGCCCTGGCGAACGCCTCAAACCCGCTGTCAGTTAGCAAGTCGCTCAGGTCGGCCAGTTCCATCCCGAAGCGCAGATCGGGCTTATCCGAGCCGTACCTGGCGATGGCGTCAGCGTAGGTGAGCACGGGGAAGGGTTTAGCCATGATCGGCTTGCTGCCGTAGGTCTCGATGATCCGCGTGTAGAGCGGCTCGATGACGGCCATGATATCGCCGCGGTCTACGAACGACATCTCCAGGTCGAGTTGGGTGAACTCGGGCTGGCGATCGGCCCGCAGATCCTCATCACGGAAGCAGCGCGCAATCTGGAAGTACTTCTCGAACCCGGCAACCATCAGGAGTTGCTTGAGCTGCTGGGGG
>JALOOE010000460.1 GCA_025454565.1 Anaerolineae bacterium | reverse complement strand
GCCAGGTCGGCCAGAGTCGTCGAACTGCCCGCCAACATCTCCCAGGCCGTGGTGACCTCCCCCTGCTGTGGCCGTAGCGCCTCGGCGAGCGTCTTGATCGGGCCGGGATGCAGCAGCGCCACATCCTTCGGGCGTACCTTCTGCGTTTCGCCGCCCTCGATCTCGATCTCGAGCTTCTCGCCCAACCGCGCCACGCGGGCTGGATGCAACTTGTAGAGCACCAGACTGCCTTCAAGGATCATGGTCGTCCTGCTGCCAACTGGCCGTAGTATACATCGGTGTCGTATTCGATCGTATAGACGCCGTCCACCTGGTGGGCATCGAAGAGCCGGCGTAAATCCGCCAGCATCGGCTCGTAGTTCGGGTGACCCGGCTCTGGCGCATACGAGGCCGACAGAAAGCGGCCCTTCAGTCCCTCGAAATCGAACCGTTGCTGGTTCTCAAATTTCGTCAAGCAATAGCTACCTGGACTGTAGAACGTCCGAAAATCGTCTCTGTTCAGGTTAGTGCGGGTTACATCCCCATAATCGGTGCCGTAGGTCTTGATGAACTGCTCGTAGTCGGTCAGAGAAGCAGTAGACGCCACGCGCCGTGCATTCCAGACCAAGACAAGCCAGCCGCCCGGTTTCAGGATACGCGCGAACTCCGGCCGCGTGCGCGCCAGGTCGAACCAGTGGAACGCCTGCCCGGCGGTGATGAAATCCATGCTTTGATCGAGCAGAGTGGTCTTCTCCGCAGTGGCGGCGACGCTCACGAAGCCCGGATAGCCGGTCAGCAACTGCTCGCCGGCCTCGCGCATCGCCTGATTGGGCTCGACGCCGTAGACACAATTGCCGTGCTCCAGGAACAAGCGCGTGAGGATGCCCGTGCCTGAGCCGATATCGGCGATCACCGACGCCGGCGTGAGGCCGCATTCGGCCTTCAACAGGTCGAGCACGGCGGGCGGGTAGCCGGGTCGATACTTCACATAATTCTCGACGCGGGTGGTGAAACGTTCGGTTGACTTGAGCATGACTCTCCTTTGCTGGCTGGTCAAGTCCGAAGTAATCTGAGAGGATACGTTACGCGAGAATCGGCCAGATGGCAAGTTTGAATAGATTGCGCGTTGCGTGGAACGTGGGGTACAATGACCCCAGCTTCATCACCATCCGAGAGGCCCCATGCAGCGTCGCGACCGCCTGATGAATACCCTGCGAGGCCAGCCCGTCGATCGCCCCGCCGTCTCGTTCTACGAGATCAACGGTCTGGACGAGAAGCCGGATTCGGCCGACCCGTTCAACATTTACTCGCACCCCTCCTGGGCGCCGCTGATCGAGTTGGCGCGTGAGCAGACCGACCGGATCGTGATGCGGTCGGTGCCTCTGCGCGCCGCGCCGGCTGATCCGGCGGGTCACCCAGCAGGCGACCCGTTGGCCGAGCTGACGACCACCGAGATGTGGTATGAGGATGGTACGCGCTACACGCGGCGCACGATTCGCCACGGTCGCCGCATTTTCACCGCTGTGGATCGCCGCGATCCTGACGTCAACACCACGTGGCGCATCGAGCACTTCCTCAAGGGGCCGGAGGATCTGCGAGCGTGGCTGGAGCTGCCGGAGCCGCTGCAGGTCAACGGCGAGCCGGACACCTCGGGCGTGCTGGCGGCCGAGGCGGCGCTGGGTGACAGCGGCATCGTGATGATCGACACTGCCGATCCCATGTGCGTGGCGGCCGATCTCTTCTCGATGGGCGACTACACGGTGGCGGCGGCGACAGAGCCGGCGCTGTTCCATCGGCTGCTGGAGCGCTATGCCCGCATCCTTTGGCCCAAGACGGAGGCGGTCGCGGCGGCGTTGCCGGGCCGGCTGTGGCGCATCTACGGGCCGGAGTACGCATCCGTGCCCTATCTCAACCCGCGTTTCTTTCGCGAGTATGTCGTCCGCTACGACACGCCGATGGTGCAGGCCATTCAGCGGCACGGCGGTTTTGCGCGGTTGCACTGTCATGGCCGCCTCAAGGCGATCCTGGACGATATCGCAGCCACCGGCTGTGTCGGCCTCGATCCGATCGAGCCGCCCCCGCAGGGCGATGTCGAGTTGCGCTACGTTCGGGAGAAATACGGCGAGCAGATGGTGCTCTTCGGCAATCTGGAGGCGAGCGATCTGGAGAACCTGCCGACGCCGGAGTTCGAGGGCCGCATCCGCCGGGCCATCGCCGAAGGCGCCGCGGGCCGGGGCCGCGGCTTTGTGCTGATGCCGTCGGCCTGCCCCTATGGTCGCGTGCTGTCGCCGCTGGCGCTGGCGAATTACCGGAAGATAGTGGAGGTGGTGGAAGCGCTCGGAGGTGATTGAGAGGTTGGTCGTGGCGTGAAACGTCAAACGTGAAGCGTTTCTGTCGAGCGTGACGCGTGACGCTCGACGTTTGACGTTTACTTATCTGGAGGTCATTCGTGTCAAAACCATCTGGTACTCTGGCCTGGAAGCCTGACTGGCCCCAGGCAAAGGCAAACTGGATCCGCTTCTGGAATCGCCAGGGGTTGGTCATTGCCTTACACCCGCGGCGGCGGACGCCCATCGCGCCGCTGCCTGAGCCGCCGGCACCTGTCAACCTGGAGTTGTACTGGCTCGATCTCGCCTATCGTTCGGCCCGCACCGAATACGATATGGCGACACACGCGTTCCTGGCTGAGGGGATACCGATCTTCAACACGAACATCGGGCCGGGCAGCCTCGGCCTGTTCCTGGGCGCGGGCGGCCATTTCGCCGAGACCACGGTCTGGTACAGCCCGTGCATCGATGATCCCGACACCTACGGCTCGATCCGCTTCGAGCCTGAGGGCAATGTCTGGCTCGACCGGCACATGGCGCTGATCGAGACGGGGCTTGCGCGGGCGGCCGGCCGCTACCTGGTCGGCATCCCCGATCTGATCGAGGGCCTCGACACGTTGGCCGCGTTGCGCGGGGACATGGCGCTGCTCTACGACCTCAAGGAGCGTCCCGGCTGGGTGCGCGAGCGGCTGGCGGAGATCAACCAGGCGTACTTCCAGGTCTTCGATCTGATGTACGATCGCGTGAAGGATGCCGACGGCGGCAATGTCTTTGCGGCGTTCCGCATTTGGGGGCCGGGGAAGACGGCCAAGCTGCAATGCGACATCTCGGCCAACATCTCGGCGCGCATGTTTCGCACCTTTGTTGCGCCGTTCCTGGCGGAACAGTGCGCATGGCTGGATTACTCGCTGTACCATCTGGATGGCACGACTGCGCTGCAACACGTCGAGCCGCTGCTGGAGATACCCAGGCTGAATGCCATCGAGTGCGGCGGCTCGCCCGAGTGGTATGACCTCTACCGGCGCATCCTCAAGGGTGGTAAGGGCGTGCAGGCGGTCGGCGTGGAGCTCGATGAGGTGATTCCGCTGCTCGATGCGGTCGGGCCAGCAGGGATGTGCATCCTGACGTCGGGCGCGTACGATGAGGCTGAGGCCGAGCGGTTGTTGACGGCACTGGAGCCGTATCGCTAGGGTTCTGGCTCCGTCAAAGACCCGCCGGCGCGGGAGGACACGATGTTCGAGGCTCAAATGAGAGACAGTGAAACGATTCCGGCCCAAGCGGAAGTCGGACGGGAAATTCCCAACATCCTGGTCAACATGGCGCGCGCCACATTGGACGATCTGCCCAGGTATCCGTTGCCCGATGGCTATGCTCTGCGCATGTACCAGCCGGGCGACGCGCAGGCCTGGGTGGACATCCATCTCGAAGCCGACCGCTGGAATCATGTGACATTGGAGACGTTCTGGAAGGAGTTCGGCGTCGATCCGATCCCACTGGCTGCGCGGCAGTTTTACCTCTGCACTGCCGAGGGGACGCCTATCGGTACGGCGACCGGCTGGTTCAACGCTGACTATTACGGTGCAGCTTGGGGTCGCATCCATTGGGTGGCGCTGCGGCCAGCCTATCACGGCCGGGGACTCGCCAAGCCACTCCTGGCTGCGGCGTGCTGGCGCATGCGTGAGTTGGGCCACGACAAGGCCTACCTGGTGACCTCCACGCCGCGCATCCCGGCCATCAATCTGTATCGCAGCTTCGGCTTCGAACCGGAAATCCGCTCGCCGGAGGATGGAGCCGCCTGGAGTCTGGTGCGACCGTATTTTAAGCGCTAGTGTTTCGCGCCGAATTGTCATCTGAAAGTGTATGTGATATACAGAAGCTCGGTTGTGAAAAACAGACGCTACTTGAAGGAGGGCATATGCAGCTCTTGCGAAGTCGATTCTTGGTTCTGATGATGGTTCTGTTTGCCGTCCTGCTGATGGCCGCCGCCTGCTACCCCGCGCCGCCGGCAAATGTGCCTCCCACCGCACCGGCAGTCAAGGCGCCAGCCGCGCCGGTGACGGCTACGGTACCCTTGACAACGACTGCGGCTGTGACAAAAACGGCGGTGGTGACCTCGACTGCGGCTGTGACCAAGACCGCCGTCGTGACCTCGACAGCGGCCGTGACCAAGACCACGGTGGTGACCTCGACGGCGGCCGTGACCAAGACCGCCGTCGTGACTTCGACAGCGGCTGTGACCAAGACCGCAGTGGCGACCGCCACGGTGACTGCCAAAGCCACCGCGCCGGTGACGAGAACGGTCGCGGTGACGCCCACGGTCTCGGCTCGCGTCACGGCAACCGCTGTCTCGAAGGCTGCGGCCGTCCCGCCGTTGACCGCTGCACAGTTGGAGAATGCCTCCTACCTCTCTGTGAATCTGCCGGGCGGGAAGGCGACGCTGAAAGATGGCGGGTTCGAGCAGTCGACTGGCCCCGGCGCCACGCAGAAAGTGGTTTCGCGCATCGTCGGACCGATCGTGATGGGCGATCTGAACGGCGATGGCGCTGCGGATGCGGCGCTCATCCTGGCGACCAACACGGGCGGCTCCGGGATGTTCATCGAGTTGCACGCTGTGCTGAACGATGGCGGCAGGCCCCAAGATGCGGCGCGCGCTGATTTGGGCGACCGTGTCTTTCTCAAGTCGCTCGCCATCGACCCGGCGGGCGCGATCGTCCTGCGGATGCTCACGCACGGGCCTAAAGATCCGATGTGCTGCCCGTCTGAAGAGGTGACGCAGACTTACAAGCTCGATGGCAATGCGCTTAAGCTCGTCAGCCCCGCGGCAAAGCCCGGGACGACACCTGCGCCGGCCGCGCCTCCGTTGACGGTTGACCAGTTGAAGAACGGCACCTATCTTTCGGAATACGTGCCTGCGGGCAAAGTCACGCTCAAAAACGGCAAGTTCGAGCAGTCCACCGGCGCCGGCGCGACGCAGAAGGTCGTAGTCTCCATGATCGAGCCGGTCGCGCTAGGCGATCTGAACGGCGACAAAGTTTCCGATGCTGCGGTCATCCTGGCGACCAATACCGGGGGCAGTGGCATCTTCTATGATCTGCATGCCGTGCTGAACGAAGGCGGCAAACCGGTGGACGTCTCCTCCGTGCCACTGGGCGACCGGGTGCAGATTCGGAGCTTGACCATCACGGATGGCGTGATCGTCGTGTCCATGATCACCCACGGCCAGAATGATCCGCTGTGTTGCCCAACTCTTCCGGTGACGCAGAGCTACAAGCTGCAGGGTGGCAAGCTGGTCCGCGAGTCCGCGGTCAAAGCGCCGACGATCATGCTGGCGGCCGTTGTTCCCGTATCGCGGACGATCACGATCGTGACGCCGGCCGAAGGGCAGGCGGTCAAGAGCGGCGTCGCAGTCTCAGGCACGATCTCGGTCACGCCGTTCGAGAACAACCTCGTCTATCGCGTCTATGCAGGCAGCAATGGGCAGGTCATCGGCAGCGGTTCGCTGACGGTGAAGGGCGAGCAGACCAAACCCGGCACATTCGCCGGGCCGATCCAGTTCACGCCGGGC
>JALOOE010000459.1 GCA_025454565.1 Anaerolineae bacterium | reverse complement strand
TTTGTGGTCTTACAGACCGAGCATGAACTGGTAGATCTTGTCCTGCATCCCCGGCAGGTTCTCGTGCCCGAAGTCGGGATAGATCGCCTGCGTTTTGGGGGCGGTGATCTTGTTGTACGCGGCGAATTGGCTTGACGGCGGGCAGATCGTGTCCATCAAGCCGATGCCCCAAAGCATCTCGGCCTTGATGCGCGGAGCCAGGAACTGGATATCCACATAGCCCAGGTTCGTGAAGATCTCCGCCTCGCGCTCGTGGCGGGGATCGAACAGCCGGAAATAGTCCTTGAGCTCCTGGTACGCGTCCTTCGCCTGATCCATGCTCCAAACGCGCTGATAGTCGCTGAGGAACGGGAAGATCGGCGCAGCGCGCTGCACGCGCGGCTCGAGCGCGACGCAGGCGACCGTCAGCGCGCCGCCCTGGCTGCCGCCTGTCGCGCCCACCCGGCCCGCATCCACGTCCGGCATTTCCATGACGATCTTCGCCATCTGGGCGGTGTCGAGAAAGATCTGGCGGAAGAGCAGCTTCTCGGGATGGCCGTTGAGCGCATCGTTCATGCCGCGGATGATGTGGCCGCGATGCGTGTTGCCGGTAACATCGCCCACGTCTTCGGATAGGCCGCCCTGGCCGCGGCAGTCGAGCGCGGCGACGGTGCAGCCGCGGGCCACATAGCCGAGTTTGTCATTCCAGTCGCCGGAATTGCCGGTGTAGCCGTGGAACATCAGAAGCGCCGGATGCGGCGCGGCGACCTGCTTGGGGCGCAGCAGCTTGGCGTGCACGCGCGCGCCGCCGACGCCGGTGAAATACATGTGGAAGCATTCGGCGAACTCCCAGTAAGCATCATGGTCCGATGGCCGGGGGTTGGTGCCCTGGTAAGTCACGAGCTTCTCCCAGGGAAAATCGAAGGTGAGTGGCATGGATGGCTCCTGAAGATAGATAGGAATAGAGTTAGTGACAGAGGTTGCCTGCCGGCGACGACGCGTGCCCAACAGCGCGTTTACGTCGCACGGTGGGAGGAAGTATACTCCGAAGATCGAAAGTGTGAAAACGGCAACTCAGCAAGATATCAGTTCGAGGACGATGCCAGGCAGAACATATATGCTATTTACCCGTAACTTCGCCCTATCTCGTGCGTCTTCTTCAACAACATGGTCGCGCACGTATCTGGGTTGATTCCTCGTGGAGTTCAGGCCGTGGGATTCTCAAGCGGAGCGATGTCATGAAACGCATGATGCTGATCGCAGCGATCGTGATGGTGATGGCCGCCATTACGGTCGTACCAGCAGCGGCGCAAGACGCGCCATGCGGGTGGTGTGCCGGCGTGTATGATCGCGGGCCGCGACCCCATGCGATGGGAACGACGTGGGGCAACCTCTATTACGTCGTGCGCGGCGACACGCTGTTTTCCATCGGACAACGTTTCGGCCTGTATTGGCCGGTGATCGCGCAAGCGAACGGCATCAGCAGTCCACCCACCACACAGGCCGGACAATGCCTGATCATCCCCGGTTTGGGCGCGATGCCGCCGCGGCCGATTCCGCCGCCACCTCATCCGCCCGCGCCGTGGCCGCCCCCACCTATACCTACACCGATTCCGCCGCCGACACCGATCCCCCCCGCAACGTCGGCTATCCGCATCGATAACCCACTGCCGGGCGCGATTCTGCCCGCCACGTTCCTCGTCAGTGGCTGGGGCCGAAACCTGTTCGAGGGCAACGTGGTGGTGCGCGCCTACACTGCACAGCGAGTCCTGCTGGCCGAGAAGGCGACGGTGCTTCAAGGGCCGAATGTCGGCACCGGCGGCGAGGGTACCTGGTCGGTGCAGTTGACAGTCAACGCGCCGCCCGGCGCCCAGGGCATCATCGAGGCCTCATCCCCTCAACCGACGCCCGTCCTTGCGACTGTCAGGGTGGTGTACGGCTCCGGTTCATCCGGGACGATCATCTATCCGCCAGGGCGGTGCCAGATCCAGGCGGCGGTGGGCAAACCGATCTACAATGCGCCGAACGGACAGGTGATCGGTGTTTTCTCATCCAACGGCTGGTTCAATGCGTTGGAGCGCCAGACGATCAGCGGCATGAACTGGTACAAGATCCAGCCTGGAGGAAGCGCCACGCCGCCTGCCTGGGCACCCACATCCAGCCTCACTGCGGTCGGATCGGGGTGCTGACAAGGATTCCCTGACGAATCGTCAGCTTCGGAGTGGCGCCGCCTTCATGCGCTCCGCCAACCACAGATCACGCCTGCGCAACAGCTCGTCTCCGTTGCGGGCGGTCCAATCATGGAACCCCTGGCCCGAACGGATGCCGAGACGCCCGGCATCCAGCATCTCCTGCAACAGCGGCGCGGGCTCGGCTGCGTTACACAAGCTCGGCAGCACCGCGGCCTGCACGGCCAGCGACAGCTTCGTGCCGACGACGTCGGCGTGCTCGAATGGCCCGTAGACCGGCCAGCGCAGCCCCGCCCCAGCCTTCAACGCCTCCTCCACGTCGTCGGCGCTGGCGATTCCCTCCTGCACCATGTAAATGGCCTCGCGGATCAACGCCTGCTGGAGCCGGTTGCAGATTTGCCCCGGCAGATCCTTGCGGCCGATGACCGGTCGCTTGCCGCAGCGGAGCAGGAAACGGTAGGCGCGCTGCACCGTCTCTTCTGAGGTTCGCACGCCCTGGATCACCTCGACCAGCGGCATCAGGTGGCCGGGGTTCCAAAAGTGGGTGGTGACGGCGCGTTCGGGGCGCTGCATCAGGGCGGCGATCTCGGTGATGCGCAGGCCGGAGGTGTTGCTGGCGAGGATGGCGTCCGGTGGGCACAGGCCGTCCAGCGTGCGGAAGAACTCCTGCTTGGTCGGCAGGTGCTCGACGATGGACTCGATCACGAGATCGGCCTCAGCCGCCGCCGCAACGTCGGTCGCCGTGCGCAGCAGCGCAGCAGCGTGCGCGGCGGCGTCTGCTGTCACGACCGCATGCTCGACCATGAAGCCGAGCGCCGCGTCGAATTGCGCCTGGCCGGATGCAACGCCCTCGGCGGTGCGGCCGATCAACGTCGTCGGGCAGCCGGCCAGGGTCGTCGCCACGCCGATGGTCGGCCCCATCTGCCCCGTGCCGATGATCGCGACGCGTGAAATGGGATCGGTTGTCATGTTTTCCTCTCACAATGCCGACAGGATCGCGCCCTGTCGCAGAAATCGGTGTTTGACGGATTGTACCGCAAGGGGTAGAATGCCGCCAAGAAGGCAGGCGGGCCGCGGATGCGGTCGAATATGCAGTCCAAGCGGCGAATAGGACTGGCGGCGTAGCGAGGGGCGCACCGCCAAAACCACTGGTGCGATTGACCACGCCCACAAAGGAGTCGGAATGCCTACCATCTCCATGTTCTATGGGCTGCTCATTCGCATGTTCTTTCACGAGGATCTATTGGCCGACTGGAACTTGGCCGTTAATGGCAAGAGACCGTTTCCAATCAAGGGTCTTGACCAATGAACATCGTGCAAATCCATCCACAATCCGATTGGGTCTTGTTCATCGTCGCCGAAGACGGCCGCATGGGCAGGTTCGATGTCCGACCTTACCTGGCAGATGAAGCATTTGTAGACCTGCGCCGGCCCAGCGAATTCGAGAAAGTCTTCAATGGTGGCTACTTTGTCGAATGGGAGTGTGGGGCCGATTTGTCAGCAGACACGATCGAGGCGCGCTGGCAGGTGATTGACCAAGCCACGACGCAAACACTGGCCTGCCAGGCGACACCTTGATATTCTATCGCGTGAAACGGGATCGTCTGTCATGGCATCCTCTTGCTGTGCCGGTATAAACGCACCCTGCCGCGGAATCGGTGTGGATCGGTCTGACGGATCTCGCGGATGCGGATCGCACATGCCGGCTGCTCTATACAGCCGTGGATACGTTACATGCACTGACGCCGCGTGTCCGCGCACATGCGATTTCAGCCGCCTTGCCATCGATCACCCTCGAATCCGAGCTACAAACGATCCTCGCGCGGGGCGGTCCGTGGTTGAACATCCCGCTCTTTGCCGAGGCGGTCGCACTTGTGCAGACCACGCTGCCGATGTATGCCGTCCCCCTCGTTTTTTCCAATGGCGATTACAACCCGCTCAACTTTCTCGTTGTCGATCAGGCGATCGCCGGCTGGCTGGATTTTGAACATGCCTGCTTTGAAGATCCATATATTGGCTTTGCCAAATTTGTCTTGTGGACCGACGATGAATATGGGTGGGGCGCCGGAGCGAAAGCCGGAC
>JALOOE010000458.1 GCA_025454565.1 Anaerolineae bacterium | reverse complement strand
GACGCGCGCGCGCCCAGGCTCACGGGCAGGCCGCGCAGTTGCCCGATGGGCGAGCCGAGATCAACTTCCATCAGGACATCGAGCGCGAAAGTGTGATTTACCAACTCGACGCTCCTCTTACTCGAAGGCGTACAGATAACCACCATCGTTCAGTATGTATGCCTGCCCAGCATAGATCGCTGGAACCGACTCGTAGACCCTGTCGGCCATTGCGCAGCGCCATATCTCATCCCCGGTGCGGGCATCTACACAGCGAAAGAAGACATCCGACGTGGAAGCGGCGTATACCTTGCCATCTGCAACGGCCGGCCCGGTGATGCCGCCGCCCGGATGCTCCCAGATCAGCCGGCCGTCGGCCGCATCGAGGCAGCGGATGGCCGAGGCGATAGGGATCGCCCCGGAGCGAACGCTCACTGAGATGTAGAGCCGGTTGCGCCAGAGCGCTGGTGTGGCGTTGAAGCATCCCTCGGCGATGGTGTACTCCCAGAGCACCTCTGCCGTGGCCAGGTCGAGGCAGCACAGCCGTTTGCCGCCCATCGGCAGGTAGAGCCGGCCGCCCCAGGCGATCGGTGCGCCGGAGTCGGGCGTGCCGCCCGTGTGAAACTGCCACCTCAGCCGGCCCGACGTGACATCCAGGGCATAGACAAAGTGATCCCACGAGCCAAAGAAGACGTGGTCGTCGTCTACCGGCGGCTCCGGGTGTGCGGCGCGGCCTGTCCGATAGCGCCAGAGGACATGCCCTGTCGCTGCGTCCAGACAGCTCAGATAGCCGTCCACGCCGGGCACGAATACTCGGCCCCGATCCAGGTTGGCCGATGACCAGACCCACGAAAGCGCCTGCCGCCAGATCGGCTTCCCGCTCCTGGCATCGAGGCAATAGAAGTCGTCTTCGCCGCCTTGCTGGCCGACGAAGATGCGGCCGTCCGCATACGCGGGCGCGCCTGACACCGCGCCGCCCATCTCGAAGCGCCAGACCTCTCGCCCGGTGGCATGGTCGAGTGCGAAGACGAAGCGCGAGGGCGCGCCCACGAACACCTTCCCATCGGCCGCGGTGGGCTTCGACTGGTAGAAGCCGCCGCCGGCCATCTCATCGGAGCGGATCTCGCGCTCGCCGATCCGCGCATGTTCCAGCAACCGCTGCCGCCAGATGCGCGCACCGTCGGCCGCGTTCAGGCAATACAGTTGCAGATCCGACGCGTTCACCAACAGCCGACCATCGGCAAGAATCAGGTCGGCGTAGACCGGGTGCTCGCCGACCCGCGTGCGCCAGACTACCTGCGGCGCGCCACCCACCTCGGTCAGGCAGAGGATCACGCCGTCCATCGCCGCAACGAAGACGCGATCCCCGGCAACGGCCGGCCGCGACCGGCCCCAGTCGGGCAGCTCGTAGATCCAGCGGAGCGCGCCGGTCTCGGCATCCAGACAATAAAGCCGGCGCGCCGCTGATGTGACGTAGAGCCGGCCGTCGGCCAGGGTTGGCTGGGAGAACAATCGAAAGCTGCGCAACTCGGTGTCGAGGCTGGCCTTCCAGAGCAGCTTACCGCTCGCTCGATCCAGGCAAAAGACACAGCCATCATTCGCGCCAAAGAAGACGCGCGCCGACGTGACGCAGATCGCTGCATTGATCGCACCCGCTGCCTGGTAGGTCCAGGCGACGCGCCGCCGGTCGGAGAAGCCGAAGTGATCGCGGCCGCTGGCGCCGGTCACGTTGAGGCAGAAGATAGCCCCATCGCGCGTGCCGACGAACGCCTGCCCCCCATCGAGCACCGGCTCGGCGAAGATCGGGCCGACATGGAATTCCCACGCGGTTCCGCCGTCGGTCAGGCGCTTACAGACGATGCGATTCTGCCCGATGATCTGCGGTGGCGCAGCCTGGAGGCGCTGCGTGCCATCGGGATATATCAGCCAGTCGCCCTCGCCCACCAGAGGAAGATAGCCGGCGCGATAATCCGCCTGCCCGGCTGGGACACGACGAACGAGTACGCCGGTGCGCTTGTCCACGTAGGTGAGATGCCGCTCGCCTTCGTTCCGTCCCTGCGCGCCGAACTCGTTCAGGACGATCCACTGGTCGCTCACCACCGGCGTGGAGGCGATGCCTGGCGTCGTGTACGAGGAGGGCGCCAAGTGGACGCGGCCCAGGTTGGCTGCCGACCACGGCCGCCGCGTCTTCCAGCGGCACGCGCCGGTCGCCAGGTCAAAACAATAGAGCAGCACCCGCATCCCCGGTGACGCGGCGTAGACCAGGCCATCCTCGACGGCGGGGCGGGCATACCAGGCAATGCCGACCGGAAAACGCCAGGCAATTTCGCCCCGCTGCGGGCCGGCTTCATCTGTGCTGCCGCGGTGGTGGATGTTGCCGCCGTAGACGGGCCAGGCCGCACTCACCCGCTCTGCCGCTCTCTCTCCCAGGGAAGGAGAAGCGGGCGCCCCTTTCCTGCCAGGGGAGGGGTCGGGGGTGAGGTTTGTCTGCACTTCCTCCAGGAAGGCAAACCCCTCGTCTATCGCGGCCAGCATTGCGATGCGCTCGCCGCGAGCCGCGCGCGCCTCCTGCCGGTCGAGGATCGGGATATAGCCGCTGAGTTCCGCGCTTTGGCGTTGGAGGAGACCGATCCAGGCCGTCAGATGCGCCAGCCGCGTCGGGAAATCAGCCTCCGTGGTTGGGCTGCGCTGGACGTGCTGCCGGATCAGGTCAATGTCGGAGTCGCCGGACGGGGTCAAAAATGCCATCTCAAGTCCGCGTAAAAACGACTGGCGGCAGGTCATGACACAGTGGCAGTGCGGCCTGCTCGATGCCGAGAGCACCGGCAAAGGTTACATCCATCTCAAGCAGATCATCGGCGTCGAACAGGGCGAAGGCGTCGCCGTCGTAGAGCCTGGCATAGCCGTCGAAAGAGTAGTAGCGCACGCGCAGATGGCCATCCCTCTGTCTCCTTATGCTGCGCCTATCTTGGCGCCCAATCGTTCCATAACCTGAATGAAGTGGGGAAACGTGATTTCGGCGTCCGCGAGGTACGGATGCCACTTCTTTTCAAATTCCAGCGTGTAGTAGCCGCGATATCCGCCCGTGACCAGCAGGTCAAGACAATCGGCCAGCGGTAGGAGCCCCTCCCCGGTGAGGCACAGCCGATCCTTGCCGGTTACCTGATCGCGCCGCGTGTCCTTCCAGTGGGTGTTGATGATGTGCGGGCCGGGTTGGCTCCATGTGAACGCGGGCGTTTCCTCCCCGGCCCAATACGGGTGTTTCAGATCCCAACAAATGCCGAATCTGACTCATAGAGGTTGTTCACCGTTTTCCTGGAAATCGCATTGGTCGTCGGTGGCAATCGATGGCGCAGCATTGTCCCGCAAGACCGCGCCGGGACAGGCTGCGACGTGAATGCCCGCGCCGAAATAGGTGGCCGGTTCGGGCGGGAAGCTGACCTGG
>JALOOE010000457.1 GCA_025454565.1 Anaerolineae bacterium | reverse complement strand
GATCGGTTTGCTCGCCGAGCGTTACCCGGTGGATCTCTACGCGGTTTTCACCGTGCAGGAAGAAGTCGGGCTGCGCGGGGCACGCGTGGCGGCCTACCGTATCCAACCGGATGCGGCGGTCGCGCTGGAAGGCACGGTCTGCGACGACACGCCGAAGGCCCCCGACGAGGATGTCAGCCCGGTCACCCGACTGGGCGCCGGCCCGGCGATCACGTTGATGGATCGCAGCATGATCACGCACCCCGGCGTGTTGCGCCTGCTGCGCGATGCGGCGGAGGCGGAGCAGGTTGCCGTGCAGTACAAAGAGCCGGCGCTTGGCGGCACCGATTCGGGCGCGATCCACATCAGCCGGGGTGGCGTGCCGTCGGTCACCGTGGCGGTGCCGTGCCGTTACATCCACAGCCCGGCGAGCATCCTCAATCTGAATGATCTGGCGCATACAGTGAAGCTGGTAGGCGCCGCGCTGCGGCGGATCGACCGAAGTTATCTGATGCGAGAAACGTGATGCGTGAAACGTCAAACGTCAGGGGCGATTCCGAGTTTCTTCTGACGTTTCACGTTTGACGTCTGATGAGACGGGAGAACAAGCATGTTAGAACTTGCCAAACGATTGACTGAGGCCTTCGGCATTTCTGGCTTTGAAGAAGAGATCCGGGCGGCGATCCGGGAAGAGATCGCGGGCACGGTAGATGATGTGCGAGTGGATGCGCTGGGCAATCTGGTAGCCCTCCGACGCGGGACCGGCGGCGGCAAGCGTGTCATGCTCGCCGCACACATGGATCAGATCGGCCTGATGGTAACGTACATCGACGAGAAGGGTTACATGCGCTTCGCGCCGGTCGGCGGCATCTTCCCGCTGACCTGCTGGGGCACGCAGGTGCGCTTTGGTGATGGGACGGTGGGCACGGTCGGACTCGACGGCCGGGCCAAGCGCAGCGAGGCGCCGGCGCTGAAGGACATGTTCATCGACGTGGGCGTGAGCAGCCGGGCCGATGTAAAACAGAAGGTGGGCGATGTCGCCACCTTCATCTACCCGTTCGTGGCCCAGGGCAACGCGTGGTTTGCATCCAACCACGACGATCGCGTCGGCTGCATCGTGCTCGCGCAGCTCCTGCGCGAGTTGAAGGGCGTGCCGATCCGCCACGATCTCTATGCGGTCTTCACGACGCAGGAAGAGGTGGGGTTGCGCGGCGCGACGACCTCGGCATACGCCGTCGATCCCGAAATCGGCATTGCGCTGGACGTGACGCTGACCGGCGATCTGCCGTATGCCACACCGGCGATGGAAGTGGCGATGGGCAAAGGCGTGGCGATCAAGGTGCAGGATGGCGGCATGATCAGCCATAGCGGGCTCAACAAGCTGTTGATCGCAGCGGCCGAGGGGTCCGGCGTCCCGTACCAGCTCGAGGTACTGCTGGGCGGCACGACCGATGCACGCTCGATGCAGGTCACACGCGCAGGTGTGCCGGCGACGTGCCTCTCGATCCCGAGCCGCCATGTCCACACGCCGTCGCAGCTTGTCGACCGCCGCGATGTGGAAGGCGCCATCGCGCTGCTGAAGGCTTTCCTAGCCGGGGCGATCAGCCTCTACTAGACGAAGGACGAAAGACGAATGACGAAGAACGCGTTCTTTGGTCATTCGTCCTTGGTCGTTGGTCCACTTGCGCGAACGTCGCGCTTCTGGTATCCTCAGGCCAGTCGTGGTGCGCGAGAGGATGGGCGGTCATGATCAAGCTGCTGATGAGTTGGGACATTCAGGCCGGGCGCGAACAGCCCTATTTCGAGTTCATTGTCCAGGATTTTGCGCCTGGGCTGATGCGGCTTGGCCTACAGCCGACCGAGGCCTGGTATACGGTCTATGGCAAGGGCCCGCAGATCCTGACCGGCGCGGTGACCGAGCGCATGGAAACCATGCGCGAGATTCTCGCGAGCGACGATTGGCGCAGCCTGCGGGGGCGCTTGCAGGAGTTCGTCTCAGGCTATGAGCAGAAAGTGATTGAGGATCACAGCCGGTTTCAGTTGTAGAATCGATGGTTTCCGACAAACGCATCCGGGCGCCCCTTCATCGGGGGCGCCCGGATGCGTTTCTGTGTGCAGTGCGTGACGGGCTAGAACTGCGGCCCGAAGTCCGCCTCGAACGCTTTCGCCAGCCGGCTCGGCCAATCGCTCAGCGGCGCCATCTTCCCGAAGAAGAAACGCAGCACCGGTGGCTCCTCGACGAAGCGCAACCCACCCACTAAATCACGATGCTGATACAGCCACGCCAGCCGATCGGCGGTGTACTCGACGTGTGACATGGTGTAGGTTCGCCGCGGCAGGGCTAACCGTGCGAGCTCCAAATCAGCCATGACATCGTTGCCCTGCGCGTCCCGGTCGGTGGAGACGGTGCCGCGCTCCATGCTGCGCACGCCCGACGCGATGTAGATGGCTGCCGTCAGCGCGCCGGCCGGGTACTGCGACTGTGGGATGTGTGGCAGGAAGCGCTTGGCATCCACGTGGCAGCCGAGTCCGCCCGCCGGGGTCACCACCGGCACGCCGCGCGCCAACAACAGGGCCACGAAATATTCCACGAACTCCGGCGTCGCGCCCGCGACGCTCGTATCGGTCATCTCCCGGATGCCCACCGCCATCGCCTCCACCTCTTTGGTGGACATGCCGCCATAGGTCGAGAAGCCCTCATACACCGGCAGCCAGGGCAGCAGTTGATCGTAGTACGCCTTCTGGTTCATGGCGATCAAGCCGCCGCGCACCATGGTGCTTTTCCGGCCGGAGAGGTAGAGGATATCCACATAGCTCATCATTTCCCGGAAGATTTCGCCGATGGACTTATCGGCATAGGCGGGCTCGCGCTGCTTGATGAAGTAGGCGTTTTCGGAGATCAGGCTGCCGTCGAACACCAGCGGGATGTTGTGCCTGGTCGCCAATTCCTTCACCTGGCGCAGGTTATCCATGGAAAACGGCTGTCCGCCGATCAGGTTGGTGGTAGCTTCCATGCGGACGTAGGCGATCTTGCCGGCGCCGTACTTGTCGATGGCCGCCTGGAACCTGCTCAGATCCAGGTTGCCCTTGAACGTATTGCCGCTCTCCGTGTTCATCGCCTCGTGCCCGAAAATCTCCAGTACGGTGCCGCCAGCCAGCTCGACATGCGCCTTACTCGTCGTGAAGTGGTAGTTCATCAGCACGACATCGCCGGGCTTGACGAAGGCTTTCGCCAGCAGGTGTTCGGCAGCACGGCCCTGGTGGACCGGCATGGTGTACTGAAAGCCGAGGATGTCCTGCACGGTGTCGGCCAGCCGGAAGAAGCTTTCCGAGCCGGCGTAGGCGTCGTCGGCGACCATCATTGAAGCGAGTTGGTTATCGCTCATGGCGTTCGTACCGCTGTCGGTCAGCATGTCGAGGAAGATGTCGCGCGTGCGCAGCAGAAAGGTGTTGTA
>JALOOE010000456.1 GCA_025454565.1 Anaerolineae bacterium | reverse complement strand
CGAGAACCGTGAAGATGCTGAGGACACTGAACAGACGTTTCATCTAGGACACTCCTTCTCTGGATTTGAAGTCACGAATTTGAAAGGGCACACCTGCCAGGCAGATTACCCGGCTTCCAGACCATCACCTCCCTCCCCGAAAAGACATAGCCCCCGAACGGGACACCAGCAGGTCCGTGCTTAGTACGACATCTGTGCCGCGGCGTGTCGTGAACTATGTTGGAGTTCGATTATCACTCAGGAACGCTACGTTGTCAAAAGATCAATTTCGCTCAGGTGACGTCGAATCCTCAGACTACCTCCAACCCGTTGATATCCGGCAGCGCCGGGAAGGGCGCGTGCGGCTCGGTCTGATACCAGAACGCGGTGGAGGCGATGTCATCCTGCAGCGGCAAATAGCGCGACTTGCCCTCGAGTTGCGACCGCCAGCCGAGCGCCTGGATCGTCACGCGCAGATCCTGGGCGAAGCGGATCGGGTCCATAATGTGCCAACGGTACATCCCGTAGCGCTGTTGCACCCGATACAAGCCATCGCCTGTGATCACCTGCGGTAGGCCGGTATAGGGGGTGGAGAAGACGCAATACTGGCCTTTCGGCTGCTCGAAATCCCACGCGCCACAGAAGTAGTCCTCCGTACCGGTGCCGCAGATGGTTGGCCAGTCGGCGTCGCCGTCCATGAAGAACTTGATCTCGCCTTCGCCCCACCAGCCGTTGTTGTTGACACCCCAGGCGATGTAGGTGCCGACGTACTGGCCTCGGCCCTGCACGCCGTCGAGCAGGGTATGGTCTTGCATGTACGGCAGCGGGTTGCTGCGCCGCCACTGGGCGTGGAAATAGGCCCGATCGGCCGGTACATCCGTCAATGTGTACGTGACCTGATAGTAGAAGCCGCGCACGTCGTCCGGCGAAAGATTCTCGATGGTGATGCGGGCGTGCTTGCGAAACGGCATCTCCCAGTAGGCGTTGAAGCCGCCCGCCGGGTTCACGCACACCGGCAGCGACGTCACGTTTGCCCGCACGCCCCAGCCCATGCAAAAAAAGTCGCCGAGCGGCGTTTCGACCGATGGGGTCGCCTCATCGTCCCAGGTGATGCGCAGCACCAGCTTGCGCCAAAAGTCGGGATGCACCGTCAGCCAGATGTGCTGGATGGCGCCCGGCCCCGCAATATCGGCCATCGTGAATGTGCTCTTGCCCGCCAGATGGACGCTGGGCGAAATCTTCCAGCCCTGGCCCAGCTCGCGCGCGGCGCTGGCCCCTGTGCCCTCCGTCGCCATGCCGGCCTGCCCCTTGGCGCCGGTGAAGTTCTCCGCGCTGATCGAGCGCGTGACCGCAGTGGACAGCCTCGACAGGTTGCCCAGGCTCATGTCCAGTCCGTTGAAGGTGAGATTCATGGTTCCTCCGCTATTTTAAGGGTAAGGCTGAGGTTGAGGCTAAGGTTGAGACGGCACTTTCGTCTCAACCTTAGCCTCAACCTCAGCCTCAGTGATCGCGCAACCACACTTGCATCTGCCCCGCCCCCCGATTCGCCCAGGCGTAGTAGGGGATGGCCGTGATTTCGACGGCGCGGGTGAGACCGGCAGCAGTCACCCCGTCTGTCCGGTAAAGCTGATCATCCCAGCCGGCAGCGGGCGGGCGCGATTCACCGCCCGCGCAAAGCGTCACCACGCCGCCGAGCAGCTCCGGGCGCTCGACGATATCCGGGTCAGCGGCCGAGGGGAGCGCCAGATCGCGCAGATCGACGCCGGGATGATCGACCCCCTCGACGCAATAGAGCAGCGGCCCGCGCATCAGCGCGACGCGGCCGGCGTTCTCCAGCGCGTAGGGGTGGCTCCGGACGCGACGGGCAGGCATCGGCAGGCGCAGGCCGACGACGTCTCCGGGCTGCCATGCGCGCCGGATCTCGGCGTAGCTGCCGGGCGCGAGCGATGTCGTCACCGGCGCACCGTTCACGGTCAGGTGGGTGCCTGTGGCGCACCAGCCGGGGATGCGCAGCCGCAGGCCGAATTCGCCGGCGCCCTCCACTGTCAGCGTCACGTCACCGTCCCAGGGGTAATCCGTATTCTGCCTCAAGCCCACAGCGCGACCATCAGGCAGGGCGATGCGGGCGGTTCCGGCAGCGTAGAGGTGGCACCAGATCTCATCGCCCGAAACGCTATAGACATAACCGGATAGAGAGGCCAACAGCCGGGCGATGTTCGGCGGACAGCAGGCACAGTTGAACCAGGGTTGGCGGCCGCGTGTGCCGTCTCGTAGTGTCGCCTCGCGATCACTGGCCAGCGGGTTAACATAGAAGTAGCCCAGGCCATCCAGTGAAAGTCCGGCGAGGACGCCGTTGTAGAGCGCTAACTCCAGCACATCCGTGTAACGCGCATCGCCGTCGAGCGCCAGCATTCGCCACGCCCACATCACGACGGCGATCGCCGCGCACGTTTCGGTGTAGGCGCGGGCATTGGGCAGCTCAAAGTCGTCGCCGAACGCCTCGCCCTGGTAGCGGGAGCCAACGCCGCCGCTGACGTACATGCGGCGGGTCGTCATATTCGTCCACATGGCCTCTAGCGCCGTCCGTATGGCCTGTTCGCCGGACTCGGCGCACAGGTCGGCCGCGCCGCCGTTCAGGTAGACCGCGCGCACGGCGTGGCCGACCATCCGGTCAAGCTCTCGGAGCGGTTTGTGATCCTGATGGTAGGGTTCCCCGCCGATGACGCCGCGCCCCCGAACATCGACGAAGTACTGTGCCTGAGCCAGGTACTTCTCAGCGCCGGTAGCACGTGCCAGCTCGACCAGCCCCATCTCGATCTCCGGGTGCCCGCACGTGCCGGCGCGCTTTGGGCGACCACTCAGGGTCGCGCCTACATCATCGGGGCCGAAAACCGAGCAGATGTTGTCGGCCATGCGGCGCGCGACGTTCAGCAACCGGTCGTTGCCCGTCGCACGATAGTGCGCGACCGCGCCCTGGAACAGGTGCCCGGCACAGTAGAGCTCGTGCATGACTTTCAGGTTCGACCAGCGCTCGCCGGCGCGTTCGAGGCTGTAGTAGGTGTTCAGGTAGCCGTCGGGCTGTTGCGCGGCCTCGATCTCGGCGATGACGTCATCGACCAGCGCTGCCAGGGCCGGATCAGGCTCGGTCGCCAGCGCCCAGGCGGCCGCCTCGATCCATTTGTAGACATCCGAGTCGTTGAAAAACAGTCCCTGGAACGGCTTATCGACCTTACCGGCGACGCGGCGAAAGTTGTCGATCCGGCCGGTCTCTTCCAGGAGACGATACTGCGAAGGCAAGGTCGCATCCCGCAGCAGTTGCCGTCGCGGCGTCCAGAACGCGTCAGCCAACGTCACGGCGGTCAGCGGCACGGGCTTGAGCCGCGCGTGTGGGCTGTGCGTTGTGTCTACGACGATGGGGGATGGATGGGACATGGTAGCTCCTTCGCTGGGGGCGCAT
>JALOOE010000455.1 GCA_025454565.1 Anaerolineae bacterium | reverse complement strand
GGTGTGGGCATCGCCGAGCAGCGCGATCTGGTCGACCGCGGTTTTGGCGAGCACGGTCTTCATGATCTGCTCGCCCCAGCCGGTGCACGCGGCCGCGCCCGACAGGTTGTCGGCATACAGCCCGCAGCCGATGATCGGCGTATCGCCGACGCGGCCGGGGTGCTTGTACATCGTGCCGCCTGTCGAGTTGCCCACGGCCAGGTTGCCGGCGCCGTCGAGCGCCACCGCGCCGACCGTATCGGCCGCGCCCGATCCGAACGTCGTTCGTCCTCCGTCCTCCCACAGCCGCCGCTCGCGCTCAATCACCAGATCGGCCGGCCGGCAGAGGGGGATGCCCGCGTCTTGAGCGAAGCGCTCGGCGCCCGCGCCGACCAGAAAGACGTGCTCGCTGTCGTGCAGCACGCGACGCGCCAGGCTGATCGGGTTGGCGATACGCGTGACCGAGGCGACCGCGCCCGCCATCAACGTGCGGCCGTCCATCATCCCCGCGTCCAGCTCAACCTCGCCGTCGCGGTTCAGGTGGGAGCCGCGGCCGGCGTCGAAGACCGGGTGATCCTCCATCACACGCACCGCGGCCTCGACCGCGTCCAGCGCGGAACCGCCGGCCGCCAACACGGCCCAGCCGGCCTCGGCTGCGGCCCGGCAGCCTGCCACATGCTCGGCCTGCAGCTCGGCCGGGATGTCCCACGCGCCGCCATGAACGATGATTGCCAGCCCCATCGCGCCGTCCTTAACAGGTGATGTGGAAGAGCCCCAGGATCGCGCCCTCGGCTTCGTTCCACTGCTTGACCGCCTCCGGCGTCGGCCAGAGATCCGCCTGGCAGCCGTTGGCCTTCAGGAACTCGGCGGCCTCTTGCGACAGATGGACCTGCCCCTGCTGCCCCGTGCCGATGATGATCCGCTCGGCCCGCTTGCGATACAGATCCTCGATCTCCGCCAGACTGAGGGTGTGGGAGGTGCCGTAGACCTTCTTAGAGAGCGCCTTGTCACGCTTACGCACCTTGCCGCTCAGGCGGATGACGATATCGTGCTCGTAGCGCTGACCTTCGACAGTGATGCTGCCGAACCAGGTGTCGTCGATCTTGGGTCGCATGGTGGCCTCCCCAACTTCATTGCGGCGTCTTATGATAGGGCGCAGGCGTGCGCGCTATCCTGGCAATACGGCAGCGTCAGGCTCCCTGGCCGCGCCTGGCTCTTCGGCCTGCTTGGGTTCTCGCACCCACAGCCCGATCACGAGCGCCCCCACCCACATCATCGCCGTCGTCAGGAAGAACGGCGCGCGCATCCCGAACCCGGCGGCGGCCGCGGCGCCCGTCAGCGGGCCGATGGCATTCGAGGCGGCCATGGCGCTGGCGTCCAGCCCGAAGACCACCCCCTCGCGGCCCTTAGGCGTCAGTTTGGCGAGCAGCGCGGTCAGCGTGGCGAGGGTGCCGCCGATGGCGAACCCGCTGCAAAACTGCCAGAAGATCAGCAGGCGCGGATCATGCACGAACGGCTGGGGCAGGTAAAACACCCCGGCTGCGATCGCACAGATGATCAGCAGGCGACGCTGCCCGAACCGGTCGCTCCAATTGCCGATCAGCGGCGAGGAGATCGCCGAGCCGAGCGACGAGACGCCCGCAATCAGCCCGGTGAGAGCGCCCACCGTGGCGCCCGCCGGCAAGAGGGTTTGCACGAAGAGGGGGAGGATCGGGCTGATGGCCTGGTTGCCGATGCGCAGCATGATCCGCGAAGCGAACGCGGCCAACAGCGGCGCGGAGGCGAGCACCAACAACAGCGCCCGGCCATAGCTCAACCGGCCGCTGCGGCTGAGCTCCTGCACGGGCTTGAAGTCCTCGTGGACGAAAGCCGCCACCAGGATGCCCGAGATAAACAACAGCGCGCCGGTGATCCAGAAGCTGGGGCGATAACCGAACGCATCGCCGGAGATCCCGCCCAGCAGCGGCCCCAACGATACGCCGAGGTAGACCGCGGTTTGCAGCGACCCCATCGCCATGCCGGAGCGTTCTTTCGGCGCGGTGCTGGCGACCAGCGCCATGGTCGCGGGCACAGTACCGGTGAAGATGCCCTGGACGAACCGCAACACCATCAACTGCTGGACATTGACCACGAAACCCATCAGCGCCAGGATGACCGCGCCGCCGAAGGTGGCGCGCAACACCATCAACTTGCGGCCATAACGGTCGGCGAGCGCGCCCCACAGCGGCGCCACCAGCGCCATGCTGACCGCCTGCGCCGCGGTGACCAGCCCGGCCCACAGGCCGACCTGCGCGAGGTCGGTGACGCCGAGCTCCTGGATGTAATACGGCACGAAGGGCGTGACGAATGAAAAGCCCGCCACTGCGATGAATTGGGTGACCCAGAGGGTGTAGAGAGTGCGCTGCCATTGAGGCACGATATTCTTCCCGGTTCACGCATGTCTGTAATTAACTGCACGGTGTCCTTTGTGGACCCATGATCTACTTCGCCCTATTCTACCACTCCTTACCGTTTCGCGGAATCGGGTTTCGTTGATCTGGCCCGGCAACATTGCTGGTCTGAGCGCGGCGTCGCAGCCGCATGAGTACCCGCATGCGTTGGCGCGAGTGAGCCACGGGAGGCCATCGGCAGCAGATGAGGAAGGCAAGACTGATCGGTCTCGTCTTCCGCGTCATCCGATTGCAGAAGCCCGAAGCTGGACGCTGAACGACCATGCTTCCAGTTGGCACCTTCGAGCTTCCGAATCTCTCTACAGCAGCCCAACCTTCGCGTTGAACTCTTCGATCAGGCTGTCGATCTCATCCACCTGGCCGTGTACGCTCGTCCAGTAGTCGGGCTGATACCACTGCGCCTGGATTTCCTCGTAGCTCTTGCCCTGCTGCTCGACCCAGGTGTAGTACTTCAGGTTGTGCACGCGCTTGCGTGCCGGGTAGGTCAACTCCTCCACATAGTCGGTGCTGAGGCCCATGACATATTGGTGGTAGCTCACTGCGGCATCGCGGGCGGTATACTCGCCGCGCTCCTCGGTCAGCTCGGTCAGGCGCGAGCCGTAGAGTTCCATCGAATCGGTCAGCAGCGTGACGACCACGTCCCCCTCGCCCCACTCGTACCACTTAGCCATCTTGATCGCCGACGCGATGTTCGCGGCGCCGGAAATGCCGATCCAGGGCAAAACCTCGATCAACCCGGCGGGCACGCCCATCTGCGCCAGATATTGCTTGCCTTCCGGCTCGTTGAACAGGCGGATCATCTGGATCGGCACCTCGTCATCCACCGCCATCACCATGTCGGTGTTCTTGACGTTATGGATCCACGGCACGTGCTTGTCGCCGATGCCCTCGATGCGATGCGAGCCGAAGCCGTTGCTCAACAGCGTGGGACATTGCAGCGCCTCGCTTGCGGCCAGCTTGCTCTGCGGGAACAGCTCTTTGATACGATCACCCGCGTTGATAGTGCCCGCGGAACCGGTGGTGAAGACCGATCCAGCCACGGTTTCGCCCGGTCGCAGTTCTTTCTCCAGCACTTCGGCGAACGCGTTGCCGGTGACCGCGTGGTGCCAGAGGACGTTGCCGAATTCCTCGAACTGATTGAAGATCATCAGGTCCTGGCCCGAACGGCGCAGCTCCCAGCATTTGTCGAAGATCTCTTTGACATTGCTCTCGGTGCCAGGGGTGGCGATCACCTCGCCGGCGACTGTGGAGAGCCACTGGAAGCGTTCCTTGCTCATCCCTTCGGGCAGGATG
>JALOOE010000454.1 GCA_025454565.1 Anaerolineae bacterium | reverse complement strand
GCCAGCTCCGGCGAGAATGCGGCCGCGGCGCCGACATCGCGGCCCTGGGCGATCGTGCCGGCATCCAGGGCGGACGCGACGCCGGACGCCCAGAACACCACAACCGGCCGGCCGCCGATCACATCGTTGACGGCCCGCACCTTCTCCAATACGGCGTAGGGATAGGCCACCGTCTCGCCACCCAGATCAACTGTCAGCACGCGCGCCATGGGCGGCAGCGTCCCGCTCGTGGCAGGGCCGCGGAAGAGGAAAGGCGGCTGGTTGACGTCGTCGTAACCCAAGTAGGGGTTGCGTCCGTAGTCGCGGCTGAGGCCGGTCGCGCGGGAGAGCACCCGGCCGTCCGGGTGCGCGGTCCGAAACTCGGCCCACGAGATGATCGTCGCCGGGTAGAACGCCAGTTGGCGGCCGGCCAGCTCGCCCGCGATGGCGTCGCCCTCGGCCTGCTGCCACCACGTCTCGGTCTGCCGGTCGTACATGATCAGGTTGCTGTAGCGCAGCCGGCCCGTGGTGCCAAAGTCGAGCACGCGGCCGTCCAGCGTGCGCTCGAACGCGATGGCCGTGTTGCACAGCGGGCAAAAGGTGATCGTCAGGGGCACGCCGGCCACGGTGTCGTTAACGATCTCGTGCCAGGTCAGGATCTGCAGCGGGTAGGCGCGGGCTTCACGTCCGCCCTGTGCCGAGGCTGCCTGCACCAGCACCACCGGCTCCACCTCCCGCAGCCAGGCGTCCGCCTCGACCACAGTCACGAACTTGGGGCTGTCAATGGCCGGGATGCCGTCTTTGGGTGGGCCGCCGGAGAGAATCTCCGCATAGGGCACGGTGTGCCGGCTGAAGTCGGTCCTGAATTCGCGCTCGGCGCCGCTGGGTGGCGCCTCAGAGGGCAGCAAGGTCGGCGCGTTCATCGCCGCGGCACGCGCGGCCGGTGGGGCGTCTGCCGGGCGGGACGGCGCGGGCAATGCCATCGTGCAGGCGCTCACAAGCAGCGACAACACGGCCAGGCTGGTCACGATGATCTTGCGCATGATTGGTCACCTCCATACGCCCCTCAGACGCAGACCGGCGCGCAATTCTTACCTGGACGCCGCGGCCGCGCTGTGGGATCGCATGGTGGCAGTATCGCGCAAGCGGCAGCGCGCTGCCGGTGTCTGCTTTCCCGTTGCTCGATACTCAACCATTACTTACACAGCGCGGGCTCTATGGCTGCACGTGATTTTTCCAAATAAGGGCTGCTCCAAGCGGGGATGAATGGCCTGAGTCTGGCTGAAACGGCGGACTTCGCCCTGGCGTTCTGGATGCTGCACGAGGTGCCCGATCAGGCCGCGTTTCTGGCCGAAGTGCGCGCCTGCCTGAAACCGAGCGGCCGCTTGCTGATCGCGGAGCCGCGCGTCCATGTCGGCGGCGCCGCGTTCGAGCGGTCGGTTGAGATGGCATGTCTTGCGGACCTGCTGTCGGTCGTCTGGCCCGCCGTAGCTATGAGCCGGGCGGTGCTCTGCTCCAGATAATCCGCCCCACATATCCTCATCTCTTTTGGGGTCAATCATCCCTGGCAGGTTCAGCCGAGTCGCCCGCTGTCATTCCAATTGCCGAACATCTGGTTGTTGGCGGTCTTGCGCACGAAGTTGCGCAGCCGGCGTTCGAACTCGCCCCGATCCCGGCGTGCCTCCTCGACATACCCGGTGCGCACCCGGCGGTAGAGTTCGGGGAACGCCAGAAAATAGGGCCAGGCATCAGGTTCTGCCTTGAGCGCCGCCACGATATCCGCGGCGACCGTATGCGGTGCGGTCAGATCGGGGAGCGTCGCCCGGCCGGCCTCGGTCATCAGCCCGAGCCGAATCAGTCGGCGAGCACGCTCCTTGTTCAACTCCGTCCAATTGCTCCGCGGTTTGCGAGGCGTAAACCGCTGGGCGCGCTCGTAAGTTGAGAATCGCTTCTGGATGCCGTCGATCCAACCGAAACAAATCGCCTCCTCGACCGCGTCAAGGTACGACACGGTCGACGCCTCGGGACGGTCGTCAAGCAACAGCCAAATCTCACTGGCTGTCCCGTGATTGCATTCGAGCCAAGCGCGCCAAGCAGATCTGTTACCTGGCTTGAACGTAGTGGTGACTAGCATACAGCTCTTCCCGTTCGCCCCCGGGGCAGGCGTGCTGCGATTTGCGCAAGGATCGCGGCCGTAACACCCATGCTGCAAAGCCGAGGCCGGGTTGATCAGATGCTGGCGATGATCAAGAAGCGCGATGCCAGCGCAGCGGTTTGGCCGGCTCGCGCACCAGGGTTCCCTTGGCCTCCAGATCTAACTGCACGGCCTTGGCCCACCAGCCAGCCTTGGCGCCGCCCGGGTAGAGGTCCTGGGGCAGGTGTGGCACGACGGCATCGCGGATTTCGCTTTGGGTCAGACCGGGTGCTGTAGCCGGCAGGACCTTCCACATGGCCTGCCGCATCGCCTCGTACATCGCTCGGCTCACGCGGGTCGTGCTGCCTGGCACGTTCACGTTTTCGATCACGATCCTATCGTCTCGGCTGTCCATCCTACCCCCGGCTACTCCTTGACCCTTTACGCACGCTTGCCTGTGCGCACAGGGTGCGCTTTTTCTACCTGAGCGATGAACGCGTCAACGCTGAACCGCGCGACGCTCTCCCCGATCAACGCCAGGGGCAGATCATCCAGCTTCCTGAAGCGCACACACGACTTGCCCACGTCATAACGCTTGCCTGTGGCCCGATAGGCCGTCTCGAACGCCTGGCGAGTTTCATCGTCCGCATAGATGCCGGTCAAATAGACCGCCATGTGGTTCTTCTGCGAAGCGAGTGCCGCATACGCGAGCGGCTGCCCGTTGTAGGTATTGGGGCACCTGTCCAACGGCACTTGATAGGTGATCATGCCCCAGTTCATCGCCTCTTCGTAACCCTGCGGCAGGTTCGCCAGGATGGTCTGGCGCACCGCCTCGATGGCTGCTCGGCGATCGGCGGGCAGTTCTGCCAAATACTGCGCAACTGAAGTAGCGTCCGATTGCATGAGCCTTGCCTCCCATTACCTGGCCCGCATGCGGTTGTTCTTCGGGTTATGCTCAAGCTCGCAGAGCCCAAGTGCTTCCATCAGCGGCGGCACATAGATACCGAAGCGTCCGCGCAGCCCCTTCTTCAAGCCGTACCATCCACCGATTGGGTTGTCAGGCGAGCGGCCCCACGCCTCGACCGTCCCTGCCTTGGCCGGCTTCTGCTCGTCGGCGCCGCCGAGTTCGACCCAGTCGCCGGCCGCCTTGAGCATCGCGTAGAGATCGTCGATGCAGCGGGCGTCGTAATAGAGGGTCGTGGTTCCTACGGTGCACACCAGCACGCGCACACCGTCTCGTTCGTCGAAGTGCATTGTGTACTCGGAAGTTCCCGGCGGGGTGCGAAGGACCCACGGATCATCCTTCGTGCGATCGAGATGTGCCATCATTTTCCGC
>JALOOE010000453.1 GCA_025454565.1 Anaerolineae bacterium | reverse complement strand
TACACGGTGCGGCTGGCCGAGATACTGCGCCCGTATCGCCTCAAGTGGATGGAGGAGTGCCTGATCCCGGAGGATTTCGACGCGCACATCGCGTTGCGGCAGCGGCTCCCGTGGCAGCCGCTCGCGACCGGCGAGCACTGGTACACGCACGTCCCGTTCCAGTGGGCCGCCAACCACCATGTCGCCGACATCCTTCAGCCAGATATCAACTGGTGCGGCGGACTCAGCACGTGCAACAAGATCGCGGCCGCAGCAAGCGGCGCCGGTATCAGCGTGATCCCGCACGCCGGCGGGCTGAACCCTTACGGACAGCACTTCACCTTCGCGACACCGTCTTCGCCCTGGTGCGAGTATTTCGTCGGCACGCCGCCCGGCGTCCCGCTCGATGCATGCTGGCGCATCCCCGGCATGGCGCTCCCGGTGGACGGCTGGCTCGTCCCCTCCGCCGCGCCCGGCTTTGGCCTGGAGATCCCGGAGGCGTGGTTGGGGCCGTTTTTCGGCTGACCGAGGACGAATGACGAAGGACCAAGAATACGCACTTGGCCCATCGCCGATTCTGTTCCACCTTCGTCTTTGGTCTTTCGTCTTTGGTCTCCTTCGGAGTGCAACCATGATCATCGACTCCCACTGCCACGCGTGGACGCGCTGGCCATATCAGCCGCCTGTGCCGGACGATGCATCGCGCGGGCGGGTCGAGCAACTGCTCCACGAGATGGACGCCAACGGCGTGGAGCGGGCTGCGGTGGTCTGCGCCGAGATCGAGCGTAACCCGGACAACAACGCCTATATCGCCGAGCAAGTGGCCCTTTACCCCGACCGCCTCTACCAGATCGCCGACGTGGACAGCATGTGGTCACCCACATATCATCGGCCCGGCGCGGCGGAGCGCCTGGCTGCGGCGGCCGACCGCTGGCCCATCGTCGGCTTCACCCACTACGTGTCGAACGACGACGACGGCGCGTGGCTCACCTCCGAGGACGGGCTGGCCTTCTTTCGCGTGGCCGAAGCGCGGCGTCTGCTCGCCAGCATCCACTGCCAGACATATCATCACCCTGCCATCCGCCACGTCGCCGAGCGGTTCCCGTCGGTGCCGATCCTGATCCACCACATGGGCCACGTCACAGCGAACGAGCCGCCGCCGCACGAGGGCCTCAAGGAAGTGCTGGCCTCTGCGCGGCTGTCGAACATCATCATCAAACTCTCCGGCTTCGCCTATGCCTCTTCGGTGAAGTGGGACTATCCCTATTCGGATACCATGTGGGTCGTCCGTGCAGAGTACGAGCACTTCGGGCCATATCGCATGTGCTGGGGCTCGGATTATCCCGTCGTGCGCTTCTTCATGACGTACCGGCAGGCGTTGGAGGCATTTCGCACGCATTGCACCTTCATTCCTGAAGCGGACAAGGCGTGGATTCTGGGCGGGACGCTGGCGGCGCTGCTGGCTCGCGGACGTTGACGATAGACGAAGGACGAACGACGAAGGACGACAGGCAGAGGCTCCTGACTCCTGACTCCTGCCCCCTGACTCCTGTCTCCTATCCCGAACACCGAGGTGTCACATTGGAAGCACAGTCGCATTCACTCGAAGCCCTCCTGTTCGCCAGCGCCCGCGCGTCGGCGCATTTCGCGCTGAGTTGCCTCGAGCCGTTCAACGGCCACCTGCGCGCCAAATCCAGTTTCGTCAAGCCCGACGGCGCGATCATGCACTGGCACGACTTCGGCGATCTGGAAGGGCCGGGCTGGGCGGCGAATGCGGTCGGCGGCGCGCACCTGCTATGGCGCTGGGGACGTACTCTGGACGACGCCAGCATCCAGGCCAACGCGCTGATGCTGCTCGATCACGTGCTGGAAGATGGCTTCATCGATGCGGAATCCGGCTTCATCCGCCCCTACTACGAGCTGGCGCAGCAGCGTTTTTGTCTGAATTACGTCCATGCCGACGACTGGCTCTGCCCCGGCTCTCTGGCGAAGATCGGCGTGCAGTTGTTGGAGTTTGCGGATGACCTGGAGCAGATCAGCAAATCAGCAAATCAACGAAGCGGCGAATCAGCGAATGACGAATCAGCGAATGGCGAACCAGCGAATGGCGAATCAGCGAATGGCGAATCAGCGAATGACGAATCACGCCTGACGTTTGACGTTTGACGTTTCACGCATCACGTTTCACGCATCACGTCCATGCGCGCCGCCGCCGTCCGTCTCGCCGCCTGGTTGTTCGCCCACACGCCGCGGCTGCCCAACGGCTGGGCGCCGCGGCGGATCACGCCTGGCGGGGAGGCTTTCGCGCTTACCCCGCACGGGCAGCCCGATCCGATTTTCGATCACAGCGCCGACGGGCTGTTCCTGTTGGAGCTAGCCGTTGCATTGACCGCAGCCGGGTTGGCCGGCTATCGGGCTCAGGCCGAGGCGCTGGCTGATGCGTTCGTCGCGGCCAGCAGCGCCGCCGGCGGCGCTGCTGGCGGCTTCTGGGGCAGCATCAACCACGATACCTACGACGACCATGAGAGTGTGGCCTATTCGTGCGCGTTCCGCATCCTGCGGCGCGCCGCCGACGTGCTGGATCGGTCTGATTGGCGCAAGTTTGCCTATCAGACCGCGCTGCCCGCGTTGGCGGGCTTCCGCATGGCCGAAGATCGCAATGGGGTCGCCACGACCGGCCTGCTGTGGATGGAGGAAAGCTGGGATACGGCGTATCTGTGGGAGAACGCCGAGGCGGCGCAAGCCTACCTCGAAGCGTGGGCCGAGACCGGCGATGAGGCGCATCGTCGGGTTGCCCTCGGCATCTTGGCAGCCATCGCCGGCCACCACTACGGCGAGCAGGGTTTTCTCACCGAAGGGGTGGATTGGAACAACCACGTCAGCCAGCAGCACCACATCGATCAGGCGCTCTACGGCGCCATCCAATACACCGAGCCGCTGCTCAACAACCTGCACTTCCTGGGACCAACCCTGTTCTACTTTCAGAAGATCGGTTACCGACCGCCTGCAGACATGGAGGGTGCCCCCGCGATCGCCCTCGTCGCCGCGCTGTCTCGACGTGAGTAACTACGAGGACACCAAGCCACGAAGGACACAGGGAGATCCGGTTTTCTTTGCGACCTTTGTGTCTTCGTGTCTTGGTGGTGAGTTCAGTCCGCCAAGGAGCCTTTCTCAGTGAGCCAACCCAACGTCCTCTTCATCATGACCGACCAGCAGCGCTTCGACACCATCGCCTGTCTGGCTAACGATCAAATCTACACGCCGAATCTCGACCGGCTGGTGCGCCGCGGCGTGGCCTTCACGAACGCATATTCACCGTGTCCGGTGTGCGTGCCCGCCCGCTATTCGATCCGTACCGGCTGCGAGCCGCCGACCACGCGCTCCTTCTCGAACGGCGCCGCTCGACCGGCCCCCGGCCAGGCAGCGACGATGGAGGGCCGCTGCGGCCCGTATCTGGCGCGCACCATGCAGCG
>JALOOE010000452.1 GCA_025454565.1 Anaerolineae bacterium | reverse complement strand
GGTTCGCAAAAAGAAGCCCCACTCGGCGCGCGAGGCCTTCACCGAGTGGGGCTGGTCTGTCATGTCGAGGCGCGGATCAGGGCGCGACGGTCAGCTTCATCTCTGTCGGCACCACCTGCCACCAACTGTTGCCCGGTTTGAGTGGGATGTCCTTGCCCGCAGCATCCACGATGCGGAACGGCGCGCGACGGGCCGGCCGGATCCACTTCCCCTCGTACACCTTGCCATCACGAAACACTTTGGCCGGTCCTTCACCCCAAAGCTGGATTTCAACGGAGCAGTTCAAGCACGCCTGGCCCTCGCCTTCCATCACGGTATGATTTTCCAGGATCAGTGTCTTAACGTGCGGCGCGGCCAGCACCACGACATCAGCCGCGCTGAGCTGCTGTCCGGTCACCCTGTCCACATGCGGTGTGCCGCCCATCTCCCGATTCCAGCGCCCTGTCGCCGAGTCATATGTCCATTTCACCTTGTAGAGCGGATAGGGAAGATAGACGCTGCTGGCGGTACTGCCCCCGTCTGGGGCCGATTGCGAGAATACCCATCCCGCCGACGGCGTGGGCCGCGCGTTCTGGCCCTTCTTGGCGACGACCTCGGCCAGTTTGGCTGTGTTCGCAAAGAGGTTGTCCGGCACGACAACCTGCGGATCACGGTAGAAGCCGGGGCCGGCATCGGTCTCGTTAAATACCGCCTTACCGAAGTCCGAAGCCTCGAGCTTGTCGATTACTGGCTGCACCCCACCGGAATACGCCAGGACAGAATCAAAGATGGCCGGCAGCTCCAGATCGATCAGCCGTGCGCTGCGGATCGAACCGACACGCTCGGCGTCCTGGCTCTGGTATAGCGCCGTGTAGCGGGTCTCGCTATACTCGATGGGGCTCTCCACGACAATGTCAGCCTTATCCAGGCCGGATTGGGGCTGAACGCTGCGCTGGTTGGCGACCTTGATCGCCATGGGCCGGCGCTCTAGCACCCTGGGGTCGACCGGCTTGAGGCCCGTGTAGGGCGAAACGCTCGGATCACGCGCCGGTACGATGATGCTCGTGTCAACCGTCGGCGTGGGTGAAGCGGCAGGCGTTGCGGTCGGCGCCGGCGTGGGCGTGAATGCCGGTGTGGGCGTGTCAGTCGGCACGGGCACGGGTGTCGCTGTCGGAATCGGCGTCTTAGTTTCAACCGGCCGCGGGGTACGCGTAGGGGTGGGCGTCGGCGTCGGCGGAGCGCCGCCACACGCGCCAAGCAGCGCCGCAACGATGAGCAGGGCGCTCAGTCCGGCGCCAATCAGGACGATACGGGTACGATAAGACATGATACCTGCCTCCACAACGATCAGGAGTCGAAAGATAAATCGGATTCGCCCGAAAAACCATTCCAAGGGAAATTATACCATCCAGAAAAACGATCTGTAAAACATAGCGGGGGCCGCCGCAGCGCTCACATGATATCGATGAGACCCTTCTCAAGCGCGTAGCGCACCAACTCGACCCGGCTGTGCAGGTTGAGCTTGGCCATGATATTCTCGCGGTGCCGGTTGACGGTCTTGGCGCTGATCACGAGCTGGTCGGCGATCTCCTGGTTGCTGAGACCCTGGGCGATCAGCGCCAACACCTCGCGCTCGCGTTCCGTCAGGACATCGAAGCTGTGGCCCGCGGCTCCGGTGCGAGCCGCGCGCTGGACGTAGTCCTGCACCAGCACGCGCGCCACCGATGGGAAGAGGAACACCCCGCCGTTGTGCACGGCATGGATGGCCGAAAGTAGATCATTCGGAGCAGCCCGCTTGGGCACATAGCCTGACGCCCCTGCCGCCAACATCTCGAAGAAATACTGATCGTCCTCATGCATGGTCAGCGCCAGCACAACCACGTTCGGGTTCTGTTCCTTGATCTTGCGCGTGGCTTCGATCCCGTTCATATCCGGCATGGAGATGTCCATCAGTACCACATCAGGAGCCAACTCACCGGCCAAGCGCAACGCCTGCGCACCGTTGTCCGCTTCGCCGACGATCTGCAACTCGGGATCGGCGCCCAAGAGCATGCGCAGACCCGCGCGCACAACCGCGTGATCATCGACGAGCAGGATGCGGATGGGGCACATGGCTTAACTCCGACTCTCAGGCGTCAAACGTGAAACGTGATGCGTGAAACGTGAGAATCGCTCATGCATCAGGTATCACCGGCAACTCGACCACGACGCGCGTGCCCGCGCCGGGCGCCGATTCGATGCGGCACGTACCGCCGACCAGGGTCACACGCTCTTGCATGCCGACCAACCCCAAGCCGCTGCCGGCAACCGAGCGGTCTGGCGCAAGCGGATCGAACCCGATGCCGTTATCACTGACCTCAAGCCGCGCCAGATCCGGCAGATGCGTCAGCAATACGCTAATCTCCGTGGCGTGCGCGTGCCGCGCGACATTCGTCAGCGCCTCCTGGGCGACACGGAAGAGCACTGTCTCATATTCGGGCAAGAGACGCTGGCTGGGCCGATCGGCGCTCAAGGTCACATGCATTTCCGGGTAGCGAGCGGCATACTGCTGCACATATGAGCGCAGCGCCGGCGCCAGACCCAGATCATCGAGCAGAGCCGGGCGGAGATCCGACATGACGTTGCGCAGTTCGGCGATCGCCTGATTGCTGAGATCGCGCAAGTCGTGAACCAACTGCTTCGCGCCAGCAAGATCGTCGCTCCCCAGGCGAGCTTCGATGGCCGCCAGACCCATCGCCAAGGCCGTGAGCTTCTGTCCGGTCTCGTCATGCAGCTCGCGTGCGATGCGTTGGCGTTCTCCTTCCTGAGCGCTAACGAGCTGCCGCACCAACTCCGCCAGCCGAACTTCACGCTCTTGGACCACCTTGTAGAGCCGGGCATTTTCGATGAAGGCGGCCATCTGACGTGCGAAGGCAGCCAACAGGTTGAGGTCCGGCATCGCAAACGGCTGCTCGTTCAGCACGGCCGACATGACGAGCGCGCCCATGATGGCATCGTGCGAGATCAGCGGCACGCCTAACGCCTGGAAGGTAGCCGAACGATCTTGCGGTTGGTGGACCTCTTCGGGATCGTAATCCAGGATCGCGATCTGCTCATCGTGCCCGACACCCACAATCACGCCGCTGTTCACGGCCCGTTGGGCCGCGGCTTGCAGCACAGCGGGCGGAACAGCCTGTACGCTGGCGCTGTTGGCAGCGAATCGCTTCGCCAGTTCAACGGTGCCATCCGCGCGTTTTAGAAATATCCCGCTGCAGCAAGCTTGCTCGAAGCTGCCGACCACTTGATACAGGGCATAGTGTAACACGCGATCCAACTCGATGGTCGAGCTCGCAGTTGGACGTTGAGCGCCTCGACTTCCTCGGTGCGACGCGTCCGGGCCTCCAGCGTCGCTGCTTGCGCCTCGATGCGCCCCTTGTTGGCGCGAGCCAGCCGCAATCGGCTCTCGGCCTCGAACGCGCGCAGGGCGCTGCCCAGGGTGATGGCGATGGCAACGGCTGCCAATCCGCGCAACAGTTGCACCGGAAAGCCGAAAGTGCGCACGAAAAGCGCGGTGTTGACCACCTGCGACGGCGCGACGATGCTCGGCCGCACGAAGAACTGCCCGATCACCCCGTAGATAAAGAAGGCAAGCGCCGCCCACAAGAGCGCCTGCCCATAGCTCGACATGCCGCGCGCGTGGAAATCGCGGCGCTCGCGCAATAGCGCCCAGCACGCCAGCAGCGCACCTGTGATCCCCAGGATGTAGCGCGACAGGACATCGGCCGCGACCACGAGCTCATCCGTCGTCGGACGCTGCCGCAGATAGACGAACAACACCGCGCCCAGCCAGGTCACGGCGAACGCGGCAACCTGCCAGGTGCTCGCCCGCGGATGGCTCTCAGCGCCGGGCAACAGGCGCGTGCCGAACGCCAGGAGCAACAGGAAGGACAAGGCCAGGGAGCCGACGCGAAAAAGTTCTTCAGGAAGGCCCGTGGTGTGACCAGCCTCATGCGCCGCGAAGATCTGAAACATCTCGAACCATTCGTGCGCGCCGTGCACGAAGCCGAAGCCGGCCAGCGGGATCAGGGCGCGGGCGAAGCGGAACTCACTCGTGCGCCCCGATTCCAGGAGTACGACCAGTCCCAGGGCGAAGAAGGCGAGCCCATAGAAGAAGTAGACGTATACGATGTTACGGATGAAGAACGCCGAAACCGCGTCCATGGCAACGCCCTATAAGTGCACACTGACCGCACACCGAATTTCTGATCTTCACCACGGAGACACGGGGTTCACGGAGGATTTTCTCTCCTTCTCTGTGCTCCCGGTGTCCCTGTGGGGAAAATCGGTGGCGAGGGATTTAGGAAGATAACCGCGATGTTACGAGATCGCTTTCAGATACGCAATGCTCGCGCGGGTGCCGTCGCGAAAATCGCCGCCGCCCTCGTACTCGCTGCACACCGCGCCCAGGTAGCCGCGCTCAGCCAGCGTCTTCAGCCAAGCGGCCAGAGGCAGTTGGCCGCTGCCCGCCGGTACAAACTCGAAGACCGCGGGCGCGCTGCCGACCACATCCGGCCAGACACCGTCCTTTACGTGGACGCTGACGATGTGCGGCAACACCGCGTCAAAATCGACCCGCACCTGGGATGGCCCGTGCCCGGCCCACGCGAAATTGCCTGTATCCAGCGTCACGCCCACATTACTCGCGCCCACCTCACGGATCAAGCGCGCCAGCGCCGGCCCGTCGTTGAGCAAGCGGCCGTGATTCTCGATCGCCAACGTCACGCCGAGCGGCCCGGCCTGGTGCGCAGCTTGCTGCATGCCGGCCACCAGCCACGGCCAGGCGGCGTCGAGGGCCAGGCCCGGTTTCAGATCGCCGGAAAACGCCCGAACGACGCCGACACCCAATGCGTTCGCGGTCCGACAGGCGATCATCAGGCGCTCGACCTCGCGCGCCAGCGCCGCCTGATCGGTCTGCGCGAAATCGCAGTAGCCGCTGATCGCGCTGATCGACAGGCCGGCTGCCGCGGCCCAGTTGCGCACCTGCGCCCCGTTCCCCGCATCCAGGATCAACCCGGCATGCAAGCCCGGCCGGCCGTTGATCTCGATGCACTCGCCGCCCATCGCAGCAATCTCGTCCATGACCTGGGATAAAGGCTGTCCCGTCCAGCCCAGGCTGACAGCGCCGATTTTCATGAGTGATCCTCCTTGAGACTGACCAAAGAC
>JALOOE010000451.1 GCA_025454565.1 Anaerolineae bacterium | reverse complement strand
GTCAGCATGGTCGAGTGGGTGAAGTCGAAACGCAGGCGGCCGGGCTCAACCACCGAGCCGGCCTGATGCACATGCTCGCCGAGGATGTAGCGCAGCTCGCTGTGGAGCAGATGCGTAGCCGTGTGGTTGCGCATGATATCCCAGCGGCGTTCCTCATCCACCTCTGCCCAGGCCGCGTCACCGACGGCCGGCGCGCCCGCCAGCACCTCGCCGACGTGCACGATCAGCCCCGGCACGGGGCGGCGCACGTCATCGATACGGATCTCCCAGACCGGCTCTTCGCGTCCTTCGACGTAGCTGCTGATGTGGCCGGTATCGGTCACCTGGCCGCCCGACTCGACATAGAAGGAGGTCTCAGGCAGCACAACTTCGACCTTGTCACCCACATGCGCGCTCTGAATGGCTGTGCCGTCTAGAATCAACGCGGCCAGGGTCGTCTCGAGCTCGGCGGTATCATCGTATGTGTGCTGCACACCATTCGGCTGCAAGACGCCATCGGCCTTGAGGTCGTGCAGGATATCCAAATAGAGTTGGGCATCCTTCGTCTCGACGACCCCGAACTGCGTCGCGGCACGGGCGCGCTCGCGCTGCTCGGTCATAGCGGCCTGATAGCCGGCCAGATCGACGGTCATGCCCTGATCGCGCGCGACATCCTGGGTCAGGTCGAGCGGGAAGCCGTAGGTGTCGTACAACCGAAACGCCTCAGCGCCGGGGATCACCGCCTGGCCCCGCGCCTGTAGCCCGTCGATCAGCTCGCCCAACAACTCCAGCCCCACGGTCAGGGTCTGGTTGAAGCGGCTTTCTTCCTGCTCGATGTTGTTCAGGATGAATTCTCGGCGGCGCACAAGATCGCCATACTGCGGGCCCATAATTTCGATCACCGTCTTCGCGATCTCTGCGAGGAACGGCGTCGTGAAACCGAGCATCCGCCCATGCCGTGCCGCCCGACGCAGGATCAAGCGCAGGACGTAGCCGCGGCCCTCATTGCTGGGCAGCACGCCGTCGCCAATCAGGAAGGTGATCGATCGGCCGTGATCCGCGATAATACGGTAGGATATCCGGCGAGCGGCGCGCTCACCGTCGCTCAGCGCGGGATCGAGCTCGTCCCGGCCCAGCAACTCCTGCGTACGGGCGATGATCGGTGTGAAGAGGTCGGTATCGTAAGTCGTCGTCACGCCCTGCAAGATGGTCACCATGCGCTCGAAACCCATCCCCGTATCGACGTGTTTGGCCGGCAGCGGCACCAAATGATCATCCTTGGTGTGGTCATACTGAATGAACACGAGGTTCCAAAACTCAACATAGCGCTTGCAGTCGCCATTGACGCGACAGATGTGACCGGGCGCGCCCTGTTTGTTGCACGCTTCCGGCCCTCGATCAATGTTGATTTCGCTGCATGGCCCGCACGGCCCCGTGTCCCCCATCTCCCAGAAGTTATCTTTGCGGCCACAAAAAACGATATGGCTGGGATCGATGTCGGTCTCGGTGCGCCAATACCCCGCCGCTTCTTCGTCGCGCCCCAGGTCGCCCTTGTCATCTTCGAAAACGGTGGCCCATAGGCGCTCCTTCGGCAGATGCCAGACTGTCGTCAGCAGTTCCCAAGCCCACGCGATGGCTTCCTTCTTGTAATAGTCACCGAAGGACCAATTCCCCAGCATCTCAAAAAGTGTATGATGCACGGGCGATCGGCCGACGTCGTCCAGGTCATTGTGCTTGCCGCTTACGCGCATGCACTTCTGCGCATCGGCGACACGCCGCGCCTCGGGTTCGCGCAGGGCCAGGAAGATCTCCTTGAACTGATTCATGCCGGCATTGGTGAACAGCAACGTGGGATCACCCAAGGGCACCAAGGAGGCGCTGGGCACGATCGTGTGGCCCTTGCTGGCAAAGAAATCAAGGAATTGCTGGCGCACTTCGGCGCTGGTCGGGATGCGTTTGTCGGTCATCAGGATATCCTTCACTCGACGAGAGACGAAAGACGGAGGACGGGCACGCGTGACCGTCCTCCGCACTCGGTCAGACAATCAGCACGCGCCGGGAACCCCGACGCGTGACGACCATATTCTACGGCAACTGAGGGGCTTTGTCAAACAGAAACCGCCCCTCCCTGCTTAATATCCTCGCCTTACTTGTACGCCAGGCAAGAGATTGGCAGGTCAGGGGCGGCTCTACGAACGGCAACCTCAGCGCACCCAGATGAACCGCTGCTTCTTAGCGGATCTGCTGCGAGGTCACCTGAATAACTGATTCACCCTCGGCCTGGAAGTACTCCACCGTCCAGGTATGGTTGCCGCCGAACAGCATCACATCGCGCTGGAAGGTCCGCAACGATTGAATGCCCCACGCGTCGATGATAGGCACACCGTCGATCCAGATTCGCACGCCATCGTCCGTGGTTGCAGTCACCCGATAGGTGCCAGCATTCTGGAAGAAGACACGCGTCCAGCGGGTGGAGAAGTTGAACTGGTTAATCGTGCCGGGCGCCGGCGACGTGCCAGTCCAATTGAAGTTGATGTTCGCATCGCACCGCGTCATCGCTGGTGCGTCGGCCAAGTTAGGATTGTTGAAATACTGACCGTTCCAGCATCCGCCAGGGGGCGGCGGTGGCGGCGGACATGGACAAACACCGCACCCGCACGGTGGCGGAGGCGGCGGCGGTGGTGGCGGACACGGGCAGCTCCAACACCCGCACGGCGGTGGTGGCGGTGGTGGCGGTGGTGGCGGAGGCGGAGGCGGAGGACACGGGCAGTTCCAACACCCACACGGCGGTGGTGGTGGCGTAAAGCACCTATAGATCACCAGCGTCTGGCCTGCATAGATGCGGTTGGGGTTAGCGATCCCATTCCACTGCTGCAATTGCCACACCGTCACACCAAAGCGCCATGCGATGCTCGTCAGCGTATCGCCGAAACGCACGCGGTAATAAGTTGGCGCACAACTGGCCGACGAGGTATTGTCCGGCGCCTGCTCCGGGGCAGCGGCTGCCACCGAAACCAAGCCCAGGCTCAATACCACCACAATGAGGAAGACAACGCCTAAACGGCGCCAGACAGAAGTACCCATATGTCTCTCCTTTTCATATAGGTGCGGGTCAAGAACAGGGGCCACAATGAAGATGACGTGGACACCCCAAAAAAGAAACGACCTCTCTTCTCAGACGTATGGCAGTCGGCGATCGTCAAACTAATGCTACTATAACACAGATTGGGCGCAAAGTAAAGCCCCAACGAGCTACGAATTTTCAACCCCGGCCATTGCCGCCGCGCCGCCGTTGTGTTCGCGCGCCGAAACGCGGCCAACCAGGCCGATGGGCTGGCTGGCCACAGGCGCCTGCTGCCTCGTCGATCTACTGGCCGCCTATTCGCCCTCTGCGCGTTGGCTTACCAACGCGTGGGCGGCGGATAATGCGGCTGCCACGGCTGGCAGGGGCAAACGCCACACCCGCATGGTGGCGG
>JALOOE010000450.1 GCA_025454565.1 Anaerolineae bacterium | reverse complement strand
CCGTAGGATCTGAGGAGATCGCGATGCGGTCTGCCAGGCTATCCTGAGACGCGACGAGTACTGGGAGCATGCCTACCGGCTGCTGATGCTGGCCCACGCCCGTCTCGGCAACCGCGCCCAGGCGTTGCGCACCTTTGTTTCGCACGCTGCGTCGAGCGCCTGCGGGCAGAGATGGACGTGCTGCCGTCGGCCGCGACGGTGGGGTTGCGGGTGGGGTGACGCAGAGATCGGGCGGTTGCCAAACGCTTTGACGGTATCCAACGCCGATGGTGCAATGCCGCTAGACGTTAATACTGCACAATCAGCGGAGTTCGCACGCCCACGTGCGAACCCGGCGCCACGCCAGGCTGAGAAGAGGATGAGATGCCACAACAGTTTACGGTGATCATCGAACGGGACCCCGAAAGCAACTGGTTGGTTGGCTCTGTGGCAGAACTGCCCGGCTGTTACACCCAGGCCCAGGACATGGCTAGATTGGAAGCGAACATTCGCGAGGCCATCGAGGTGTACCTGGACACTGTCGAGACAACTTTCCAACCTGCGAGATAGTACCATGCAACGTGAAGCAGTCGTCCGAACCCTCAGCGCCTACAAGCAAGAATTCTCAGCCAAGTACGGCGTCACGCGCCTGGGCGTCTTTGGCTCTGTCGGGCGCAAGGAGGCCGGCGGCGTCAGCGACGTGGACATCGTCGTCGAGATGCCGCCCGATTTGCTCAAGATGGTTCCCATGAAGGAAGACCTGGAGGAGGTCCTCGCCGCCTCGCTTGCTCTGATCCGCCACTCTCATTTCCTCAATGACTTCTTCAAGCGCCATGTCGACCATGAAGCCATCCACGTCTGATTCTGAACTGGTGCATCAGATCCTCGCCAAAGTTGCCTCAACCGGTATTGTAGTAATGAGCCGAGGTTCGGACCACGAAACCGCGAAGGGTCGCGAAGGCGCTAAGCGCGAAGACCGCGAAGTCGGGTAGGCGGGGGTTCGTGGTCTTCGTGTTTCGTGTCCTTCGTGCGACTTCGCGCGTTCGTGGTCCAGATGTTGCCATTCGGGCGGGATGGTGGCATCAGGCGCTTAGCCGGTTGGCAACTGCGATCATGCCGGCGCTGGCCACTCGGTTGCCGGCCGCCGCGGCTGGATCGCCATCAGCGCCGGGCCTTCTGTCTGCTGCGCATGGTACAGATCCCAGCGCAACTGCAGGTTGAGCCAGAAGTCGGGCGACATGTCGAAGAAGCGGGACAGGCGCAAGGCCGTAGCCGGCGTGATGCCTCGCCGGCCGTTGACGATCTCGTTGATACGCTGGTACGGCACGTGGAGGGCGTCAGCCAGTTGGCGCTGGCTGATGCCCATGGGCAGTAGGAATTCCTCCAGCAGCATCTCGCCGGGGTGGGTTGGTGGGCGGTGGGTTGGAATGCGTACCATCTTCTCAGCCTCGTCACAATCTCATCGGTGATAGTCTACGATTTCAACCATGTCTGGTCCCCGGCTAGTCCAGACGAAACAGACACGGTATTGCTGGTTGATACGGATGCTGAACTGGCCTTCACGGTCGCCCGCCAGCGCCTCGAGCTGATTGCCTGGTGGCACGCGCAACTCATCCAGCGAAGCAACAGAGTCCAGTTGGTCAAGTTTGCGGGAGGCAATCCTCCAGAGGGACTGTGGACACGTCTGTCGCGCCGCACGCGTGTTCTCGCCGTTGAAGATGTCTTCGGTGCCCGCGTTGCGAAACGTCCGTATCATGACAACATCATAGCATGGATGTCATGCTATGCCTAAATCATGACAACGGCTCATCAATCACGTCTTCGACCACCTGCCAATGCGCCTCGATGGTGTCGGCGGACAGGTCAGCGCCGCAAGCCCACTCTACGAAGTAGCCACCATCAGTATCTCCGCCAGGAATTCGCCGGGATGGATGGCTGGTAGACCGATGCTAATCATGATGCGGACCGTTTTCGTGCTGTGCGCACACTATATTCGACCTTCATACAGATCCGCAACCGGAAAACACAGGTCGTAGTCGTGCCAGACCAGATCGCCATATTGCACCGAGAAGTCGGCAAACTCTTCATGGTCCAGGTATTTGCGGATCATTGGATTATGCGACTTACTGAGAAACGACTCGAAGTCGACCGTGCGCGTCGTGTCATCACTGAACGTCAGACGCAGTCTGTATCCGCCCGCGTATTCCGCGGCGGTGATATCGACGACAGCACCTGCTGAAAGGGTCATCCGATCCTCCGTGTGATCATCTCGGACGGCACTGGCTTGTGGAGAACGAAGTAGTCGATCCATTTCTCAACAATCTCCTCGGCAAATTCCTCTACAACCGCCCGAAAGTCAGCCATCTGCCTCGGCCCTAACAACCTGCGTCCTCGAACGTTGGAGTAGCGAATGTCCACAACCTGGCCATTTTCGATGATGAGCTCCGCCTTGCTTTCTGTGCCCTGGTACTTGCCATGCACATGAATGGGCTCGTGCTCGTTCGAATAGAACAGGATGATGAGGCCAAAGTACTCGTAGAGTTTCGGCATATCACACCTTGTGAGGTTCAATCGCCTCCCTAACGCGCTTCATCAGGGCATCCAGCACTTCGCCTGGGTGTGGCAGCCGCGCGGCGCAGGCACTGATATTCGAGCGGGATGGTAGCATCGGCAGCGGGAACAGTCCACTACTATGCGGGCGATGCGCCAGATGGTCGCAGCGGCGACCGGCGATCCGTCTAGGCCGGCGCCAGTTCGCTGACCGCGGCCAAACGACCGCCCACCGTCGCCTCGGCTGCCTTCAGGTCGTAGGCGGCCTGGAGGTTAAGCCAATACTGCGGCGTCTGGCGCAGGGCGCGGCCGAACAGGTGGCCGCATCAAGCTGTGTCAGCCGCATCGCCGCGCGCCACTGTATGTTGGGAGGCAGGCGTCGCGACGTGCCGCTTGCGTAGAAACGTTCCGTTTCATCGTCAGCAAACGAGCAGATCATGGGAGGATGATAAGCGAATTGTTTACAAGTGTCAAAGTAATGAAACAGACACCCCGGCAGTGTCCAGTTGCGGTTCCTCTCGCCCGCGCCACGATTGACCGCCAGCCGCTCTGGTGGTATAGTAAGCCTCCGCTTGCGCCTGCGGCGCAATCTCCCGGAGGTATCATGCCCGAAAGCGACTCATTGGATCAACTCAACCAGGACATCGACTACGACAAGCTGATCAGCCAGGCCTCGCCGGCTTTGCAGCGCTATATCCGCACTATGGAGATGGAGAACGCGCGGCTGCGCCAGGAGCTGATGGAGCTGCGCCAGGGCGCCGCCCGCCGCCAGCGCGCCGAGGGAACGCGCGGCTGCGCCAGGAGCTGATGGAGCTGCGCCAGGGCGCCGCGCGCCGCCAGCGCGCCGAGGTCGCGCGCGAGACGCGGTCTGAAGCAGCGCCTGCTCAACTGCCCACCATCCGCTATCCCGACGACGTGCTGGTGCTGACCATCACCAGGGGCGGCCTGGCCAAGTGTACGCCGCTCAACGACTACTCGACCCAACGCCGCGGCGGCATGGGGGTGTTCGACATCCTTTCGACGCGCGACGACCTTGCGGCGCACCTGACGGTGACGCGCGCCAGCGCAGCCCTGCTGGTGCTCAGCAGCCGCGGCCGGGCCTTCCGCATCCCCGTTGACGGCCTGCCCCTGACCGAGGTGCGCGGCCGCGGCG
>JALOOE010000449.1 GCA_025454565.1 Anaerolineae bacterium | reverse complement strand
TGTCATCGCGGTCTGCGGCGCAAGAACCTCACGTGAGAACGCCATATATGAATTTAAACGTTGCCGTCCTGGCGAACTTGAAGAAGAACGCGCCGCAAATCAAGGGGATGCCTGCAGACGCGTGGGATGACCTGGATTCCGATGTCACGATCAACGCCATCGTGGCCGCGTTGGAGTCGCGCGGCCATCGCGCGACGTTCCTGGAAGGCAACCTGACGTTGGTCGATGCCTTGCCCAAGCTCAAGCCCGACATCTGCTTCAACATCTGCGAAGGGCATTGGGGCGACTCCCGCGAATCTCACGTGCCGGCGCTGCTGGAGATGATGCGCATCCCCTACACCGCCAGCGGCGTCATGACCCTGGCGCTGACCCTCGACAAGCCGATGACGAAACGCGTGCTGGCGTTCCACGGCCTGCCAACGCCCGCTTTCCAGGTATTTGAGCGCGCCGATGAGCCGATAGACGCTGACCTGGCGTTTCCCCTGTTCGTCAAACCCAGCCGCGAGGGCACGGGCATGGGCGTCAGTGGTGACTCTATCGTGCACACGGAAGCGCAGTTGCGCGCACGGCTGGCCGAACAGATCGCCCGCTATCGCCAGCCGATCCTGGTGGAGCGGTTCATCCGCGGCCGCGAGGTGACGGTCGGCGTCATCGGTAATCTCTCAAGGCCGGTGGCCTGGCGCGTGCCCGAAGACGAGCAGGCCGCTTGCGTTATCGAAGGGTTGAACTTCCTACCTGCGCTCGAGGTCGACTTCGCCGCCTATCCGGAAAGCGAAGCCGGAGTCTACACCAACCGTATGAAGACGGAGTGGGCGCACAGCTTTCATCAGTTCTGTCCGGCGCCTCTGGATGCCGCGCTGCTCGAACGGCTGCAATGGCTCACTGCCGCCGTGTTCCGTGTCACCGGCTGCGTGGATGTCGCTCGCGTGGACTTTCGCTTGGATGCTGATGACAGCTACAAGCCCTATGTCCTAGAGATCAATCCGCTGCCCGGCCTCTATCCCGGCTTGAGCGACCTCGTGTTGGAAGCGGGGGCGATGGGGATGTCGTACAACGACTTGATCAACGCGATCCTCGATGCTGCGTGCATCCGACACGGCTTGTCCGATTCGTATCGGCATTCGCTCTCCGCGCAAACTTGCGCAACTTGACGACTTGTGGCATTCTCCAACCCGCCACGTGCAGGAGCAATGGCAATCGCGTTTTGCCCGATGTCCTGCAAGCTTTTGACCGGAGGGGAACGCCATGACAGTCAAGGTGTTCTGTAAGCTTGCCGATTGTGTGAACTGGGACAACGGTCTGTGCGGCACCGAGGAGATCCGCATCGATCGGGAAGGTTATTGCGCGACCTACGAGGAAATTCCGGAAGAGACGGCGGATGAGCTCGATCTGCCCAGCCGCACCGAGGATGTAAACTGGGAAGAAGACGAAGACGAGGAACTTGAGCTGGATGAGTTGGGTGAGGACAAGTGGGAGGATCTCGAGGAAGAGGAGGAAGAGGAAGACGAGGAAGAGGATCTTGACAGTTGGTCTTCCGATTCCGGCGGCCGCGGTCGGCGTTGATGCACCGGTGGCTTGCTCTGCTGCGGCGAACTTAGCGCAGCCAGTCACGGCATTCGACCCACGCGCGCGCCGTGTGCGCAAGCGGTATGCGGCGTGCAGTCCACTGGCGCGTATGCCTCAACCCCATTGGCGGTATTTGACCTCGCGTTGCGTTTGTGGTATAGTCACATCGTAAGATTGTATTCATCAGCGCCCTCGCTAACTGCCCCAAGCGGCTGTTCACGGGTTTCACGGTGAATTTCGGCTTTCCTTGAGATGGGGCGGTCAGGACGCCTTGGTTGTCCACAGCCAGGAATTATCCTCCTTCTTTCAATAGAGCTTTATAGAGCTTTCCTGCGAGTTGTCATTATCCAGTCCTCGAACGCGCGATAGTTCCCAGGACGGTGCGCAGCGCGCGGCGATTCGTTATGCCAACCGGAGCAAGACCATGAACATATCGGAACTCGAATCCAAGACCCTTGTGGAGTTGCAGGATGTTGCGCGCACCCTGGGGGTGACCGGCTACACACGCCTCAAGAAATATGATCTCATCATGCGCCTGCTTAAGGCGGACACCGAAGCCCAGGGGCTGATTTTTGGCGGCGGCACGCTGGAAATCATCCAGGAAGGGATTGGTTTCCTGCGCGCCGACAAGCAGATGAACCCCGGCCCCGACGATGTCTACATCTCGCAAAGCCAAATCCGGCGGTTCGGGCTGCGCACCGGCGACTTTGTCGTGGGCCAGGTGCGTCCGCCGAAGGAGTCCGAGAAGTATTACGGTCTGCTGAAGGTCGAGGCGGTGAATGGGCTCGATCCCGAGGTGGCCAAGCGGCGCCCCAAATTCGAGGAGCTGACTCCCATCTTCCCGAACCAGCAGTTGCTGCTGGAAACGCAGCCGGCGATCCTCGCTACCCGCTTGATCGACATGGTTGCGCCCATCGGTCGCGGCCAGCGCGGTCTGATCGTTTCGCCGCCCAAAGCCGGCAAGACCACCATCCTCAAACAGATCGCCAACGGTGTCAGCACGAACTACGCCGACGTCTATCTGATGGTCCTGCTGATCGGTGAGCGCCCTGAGGAAGTGACCGATATGGACCGCTCGGTGGAGGCCGAGGTGCTCAGCTCGACCTTTGATGAACCGGTGCAGTCGCATGTGCGCGTGGCGGAGATGGGCCTGGAGCGGGCAAAACGGCTGGTGGAGGCCGAGCGCGATGTGGTGATCCTGCTCGATTCAATCACCCGCCTGACACGCGCCTATAACTTGACCGTGCCGGCCTCAGGCCGTACCCTCTCCGGCGGCATCGATCCCGCCGCGCTCTATCCGCCCAAGCACTTCTTCGGCGCCGCCCGCAAGATCGAGGAAGGCGGCAGCCTCACGATCATCTCGACCTGCCTGGTTGATACGGGCAGTCGCATGGATGACGTGATCTACGAGGAGTTCAAGGGCACCGGCAACATGGAATTGCATCTCGATCGCCGGTTGGCTGAGCGCCGCATCTTCCCCGCTCTGGATATCGTTCGCTCCGGCACCCGTCGCGAGGAATTGATGATGGCCCCCGAGACACTCAGTCGTGTCTGGACGTTGCGCCGCATGATCGATATGTTGCGCCAAACCGGCGAAGACCCGCTGGAGCCCGTGCTGGAGCGTCTGCGCCGCACGCGCAACAACAAGGTCTTCCTGGAAACATTATCTCAGAGCGTCTGAGATTGAGGGCTGGATACCGGAAGCTTGAATCTGGAAATTGGGAGGCTGCGCCGTCCGCGCAAAGCATCCCGCTTCTAGTCGCCAACTGCCAGGTTCCAGACCGGAGCATCCGCGCTTATGCGCGCTGATCACCCTGACCAGCAGCTCGAACCCATCCCCGAAGACGCGTGGGGTCCGGGGTATCGCTTCTGGAAGTCCAGCCAAGCGTTGCTCGCCCA
>JALOOE010000448.1 GCA_025454565.1 Anaerolineae bacterium | reverse complement strand
TCGGCGCCGGATTCGACCAGGGCCGCGGCGGTCATGGCTTCCCAGTTGACGGCACGCGTCGCCCAATCGCCCCAGGTGGCGGGGACGCCCTCACCGGTGCGCGCTTCTTTGGCGCGCCACGCCTCCTCACCGGGGGTGACGATGAGCGGCTGTTGGGTCATGCCGTCGCCTTGCAGCGCGGCCAGGCGCAGACGTTCCATGACGCTGTAGCCGTACTCCATGCCATAGCCGAGCGCGCCGGTCGTGGGATCGGCGATGATGCGTTCCATCGGCAGACCCATATCGTGGATGAGGATATTCAATTGTTTGGATAGGTTGACATCCATCGGCGCCTTGGCGGTGACCAGATGGCCGTTTGCCAGCGCCGCCGCGACGATCGTGCGGTAGTTCTTATCTTCGCAGGGACCCAGCACCAGACGCTCGCCGGCCGCTTCTTCGGCGGCAGCGACCAGCAACTCATTATCGAGCTCCGCCTGGCCTGCGCCCAGCACGATCAGTGGCAGCCCGGTGGCGCTCAACACACTGCGCACGATCTGCTTGGCTTTGGCGCCGGTCATGCGAGCGCCGCCGGCATCGACGGTGGTGAAACGCAAGGCGATCACGTCGGCGCCGGCCGCCTCGGCGGCTTTGGCCCACGTGGCCGGATCGACCAACGCCTCGCCCCAGGCTTTGGTCAACGGCTCGGCCCATTCCTCCCCGGGATTGCGGCACCAAACCTCCACGGCAACGACAGGCCGATTGGGTATCTTGCCGTCAAAGCCCAGGAATGGCAGCGTGGTCTGCCCTCCGACGATGACCGTGCAACCCCGCGTGCCGCCCTCGGCCGCGGTCGCGCCCAGTGTGATCGCGCGGATGCTGCCCGACCACTTCTCGACAGGAATTTCGACGTTTACGGGCATGTAGAACCTCCTTTGCGGAATCTGACGATAGACGATGGACGAAGGACAAAACATCAAGTTTCCAGCTTCCGACCTACCAATACCTCTCGACGTGAATCTCGCCGGGAGTCTTCTTCGAGTGCTCCTTGAACCCCTGCTGGCCCAGCATCGCCGTCGTTTCGTCGATCATGGCCGGCGCGCCGCACAGGAAGATGTGCGTATCATCCGGCGTCGGGTGGAAGCCCCAGACTTTATTGAGCGCGCCGCCCTTCCAGAGATCCTGGACATAGCCGGTGGCGCCGGTCCATGGGGTCGGCTCGCCTTGCGGCCGGCTGATGGTTGGGATGTAGTTGAGGTTGCTGCACAGGTGTTCGAGCGTCATCAGTTGCGAGCGATAGCCCAGATCCCATGAGTGCCGCGCGCCGTGCAGCACGGCGAAACGCCTCGTCTCTCCGCACATGAGATGGGTGCTGAGCATGCTCATGTATGGGGCCAGCCCCGTGCCGGTGGCGATCATGACCACATGCTTGTCGGCGGGCATCTGATCGAGGGTGAACACACCGGCGATCTTGGGCGAAAGCCAGATGCGGTCGCCGATTTTCAGACCAAACAGGCGTGGCGTGAGCGCACCGCTGGTCACCAGGGCGACGTAATAGTCCATGTACGGTTTGGTCAGGGAGGACGAGGCGATGGAGTAGGCGCGGCGGATGAGTCTTTCGGGATCCGCCGGCGACTCCTCCGGCTCAGAAAGAACGCATCGCGGCGCAGAACCCGGCAACCCGATCACTGCAAACTGACCGGCAGCGAATTCCGGAAGCTGCCAGCCATCCGGCTCAACGCGCAGGATCATCAACCAGGGCGAGATCTCATCTCTGAGGGTAACGACAGCGTTCAACTTGGTCTCGGGCAAGGTTGACTCCTTCGGAAGCAACATGCCGGCGTTCGGGATCAACACTCCTATGCGATTATACCCTGATTCGTGCTGCAATCATAACGCGCCCGACCTGACCGGCGTATGAGGTCGGTCAGGTCTGAATAGCAGGTTACTCAACGCGTTTTCGCCAGGCCATAGCGCTGGCGAAACAGATCCATGGGCGTCGGACGTGCGGCGTGCATCCCCTGGTTCTTGAGATATACCGGCCCGGCCAGCGCCTTCACCACATCGCGCAAGCTCAACACAGACGCGGGCCAGGTGCGCCCGGCCGCATGGTGCAGGAAGAACAGGTGATCGACGCCCAGGTCGGCCATGATGCTCACGGCTGCTCCCAGCGGGATATCCGACGGGCATTCGGGCACGTCTTCATCCATCACGTCTTGCGCCGCGAATCCCGCCGCGTCGTCGCCCGTGGCCGCCGCCCGCTCGTAAGCGCTCGCCAGCATGCGTTCGTTGATCCAGCCGCGCGTATCCGCCTCATCATCGAGCACGATGACCGCGGTGTGGCCGCCGTCGATCAGCAGCGCCGCGACATGCGCCACCGTATCCTCCAGCTTGCAGGTCGGCACGCCGATGCGCATCACGTCGCGGACGAGGAGAGATTCGGGCATGCGGCTATTCGCCTTCGCCTTCGTATGAAGCCAGGCTCTCAGCCAAGACTCTGGCTTCCGTGACATGGTGATCATTGGGATTATCAATGGCCAAGCCCATGTCGGCAGCTACAGTATTCAGTTCACCATCGGCGGAAACGAAAATGAGCGGCGGCAGGTCGTTCTCCACACAGAGAGCGTTGACTGCCAATGCTGCGGCCAACTGCACAGCATCGTATCCGCGCAAGGCATGGGTCTCTGCGAGCGACATCGCGTGGGCAAGCAGTACATCGGTTAACTCGACAACCTGATAACTGGTTTGGAGGTCGGCCCGAAACTGAGTACAAGCTGCGACAGCGTCAACCTGGGCGATTGTCCTTCCGCGAGCGCGACGCGCGATCGCAGCGACAATTTCCACAGGTGTGATCGCTGCGATGAATGCCTCGTGCCTCAAGCTGGGATCGAACAGTCCAGAGACCCAGGTTGAGCCCATCTCGTTGACATAGCGCTTGACGAGAGCGCTGCTATCGAAGTAGTAGTCAGCCACTCAACGCCGTTCCTCGATAATCGTCTGTGAAACAGGAGAACCTTGCACCTGCGCCAATTGACGCTGAGCGTTGTTGTTCGCCGGATGCGCCTTGATTTGTCTGACCAGGCCGGAAGCACGCAACGCATGATAGAATGCGCGGCGCTTTTGCGCCTGGCTCTGCGGCACAAGCCGCGCTTGCACTGCCTGCTGCACCAGCAGCAATTCATGCTGGTCGAGCACTGGTATCTCGCTAAGCACCCGTTGTAGAACCGCCTCTGCCATAGTCCACCTCACGTCCAAATCAGCCATTCATTTCGATTGTAGCGAGAGAGAGTGTCTTCGTCAAGGAGCTCATTTTAACCGCGTTCTGTCCGTCCATGCCATTCCACTCATTGTGATTGCAGAGTATCTACCGCCAAAGAACGGCCGGCATGTGGGGCATGCTGTGCCTATGCATCCCACAACCCTCACGGATTACGCAGCACGCATCAACGAAGGCGCTACCAACCCACCGGCAGCGCCTTCGTCTTCGGTC
>JALOOE010000447.1 GCA_025454565.1 Anaerolineae bacterium | reverse complement strand
GCCTTCACGTTCAGCGCGCCGCGATGGTGGTGGAAATAAAGTTCCCCGCCGTCGATGAAGGATGTGGGCATGGGGAAGTACGTGTGACCGGCAAAGAAGCCAATACGTCAGAAATTAAGTGTCAAACGTGCCAACGTGCGAACACGTAAATGCGGAATATAGTCGGAACACGCATCACGTTTCACGTTTCACTCGTCAACACCGCCTCGACCGCCGCCTTCAACTCATCGTACGTTTCTCCCAAATCCTGCGGGATCAGCCGAATGTCGGCCAGCACGGGCATGAAGTTGGCGTCGCCTTCCCAGCGCGGCACGATGTGCGTGTGAATGTGATCGAGCACGCCGGCGCCGGCCACCTTCCCGATATTCACGCCGACGTTGAAGCCGTGCGGGTTGGCGCTGCGGCGCAGTGCGCGGATACCGAGCGTGGTCATCGCCAGCATGTCAGCCCCTTCTTCAGGGGTGAGGGCTTCCAGCGTGTCCACGTGCCGATAGGTCACGGCCATCAGGTGGCCGTTGTTGTAGGGGTATTTGTTCAGCACCAGGAAGGCCAGCGCGCCCCGATGCAGGATCAGATTGGCGCGGTCATCTTCCGCCTCAAGCATATCGCAGAAGATGCAGCCGGGGCGCTTCTCGCGCCGGATGTATGCCATCCGCCAGGGGGTCCACATCTGTTGCATCGCGCGCTCCTTTGTGCGTGGTGCGGCACGTATTGCATGGTGCGTATTGCGCAACCGCAGAGTGGAACTCATCCTGCAGACCACAAAACGGAATACGCACTACGCACTATGAATACATCATTTGCCCAATACGGCCAACGCCGTCTTCGCCACATGCTCCGGCGTGATCCCCAGATGCGCCATCACCGCCGGCCCCTTGCCCGACTCGCCGAAGCGGTTGATGCCGATGGTCGCGCCGGCGGAGCCGACGTAGCGGTCCCAGCCCATGGTGATGCCGGCCTCGACCGAAACGCGTGCGGTGATCGCTTTTGGCAGCACGCTTTCGCGGTAGGCCGCGGCTTGTTCTTCGAAGAGCTCCCAGCTTGGCATGGAGACCACGCGCGCGGTCACACCTTGCGCGGCCAGGAGGTCGCGCGCGGCCATCGCCACAGCAACCTCCGACCCCGCCCCGATCAGGATGACGTCGGGCGCAGCGTTCGGCGCATCAGCCATGATGTAAGCGCCGCGGCCGAGCGTGTCCAGTCCGCCCTCTTTGGTGCCCGGCAGCACCGGCACGTTCTGGCGGGTGAGGAGCAGTGCGACGGGCCGATCCCGCTGGGTCAGCGCGTAGCGCCAGGCGGCGGCCGTTTCGTTGGCATCGGCCGGGCGGATGACGACCAGATCGGGAATCGCGCGCAGCGCGGCCATGTGCTCCACGGGCTGATGCGTCGGCCCATCCTCGCCCACGCCCACGCTGTCGTGCGTCCACACGTAGATCACGGGCGCCTTCATGATCGCCGACACACGCACCGCGCCGCGCATATAATCGGAGAAGACCAGGAAGGTGCCGCCGTACGGGTACACGCCGCCGTGCACCGCCATGCCGGTCAGCATCGCGCCCATGGCGTGCTCGCGGATGCCGAAGCGGATGTAGCGGCCGGCGAAGTCGCCGGGCTTGACATCCACGGCATCCTTCGGCCGCGTGTTGTTGGACGGCGTGAGATCGGCCGAGCCGCCGATGAGGGTGGGGAGCCGCGCGGCAAGGGCATCGAGCACTTTGCCGGAGGCCACGCGGGTGGAGACCTTCGCGCCCGCGTCCCAGGTCGGCACGGTCGCATCCCAACCGGCGGGCAGCGCGCCGGCGATCGCCTGACGAAAAGTCGCCGCGAGCTCAGGGGCCGCGGCCGCGTAGCGCGTCACCAGATCGTTCCAGGCCGCCTGCGCGGCGCCGCCGGCCGTCTGCGCATGGCTGTAGCGCTCGCGCACGGCGTCGGGTACCCAGAAATGCTCGTCGGCCGGCAGGCCCAACGCCTGCTTGGTCAGCCGGATCTCCTCTTCGCCCAGTGGCGATCCGTGCGCCTCGGCCGTGTCCACCTTGTTGGGACTGCCGTAGGCGATATGCGAGCGGCAAATGATCAGCGATGGCTTGTCGGCCACGCCCTGTGCCGTCACGATGGCCGACGCGATGCCGGGCATGTCGTAGGCGTCGACCTTTTGTACGTGCCAGCCATACGCCTCGAAGCGCAGCGGTACGTTGTCGCTGTACGAAAGCTCGGTCGGGCCGTCGATGCTGATGTGGTTGTCGTCGTAGAAGTAGATCAGTTTGCCCAGGCGAAGATGCCCCGCCAGCGAAGCGGCCTCGTGGCTGATGCCTTCTTCCATGTCGCCGTCGCCGAGGAAGACGTAGGTATGGTGATCGACGACCGGGAGGTCGGGCCGATTGAATGTGGCTGCCAGGAATGCCTCGGTCAGCGCCATACCGACGGCCGCGGCGAACCCCTGCCCCAGCGGGCCGGTAGTGGTCTCGACGCCCGGCGTGACTCCGTATTCGGGATGTCCCGGCGTGATGCTGCCGAGCTGCCGGAACTGTTGGAGTTGCTCCATCGGCAGGTCATAGCCGGCCAGATGCAGCAAGCTGTAGATGAGCATCGAGCCGTGCCCACCGGAGAGCACGAAGCGGTCGCGATTGAACCACTTCGGATCGGCAGGGTTGTGGCGTAGGAAGCGCGTCCATACGACGTGCGCGACCGAAGCCATGCCCATCGGCATGCCGGGATGGCCGGAATCGGCCTTCTGCACGCCATCCATGGCCAGGCCACGGATCACGTTGGCGCTGAGAATATCTACGTCATCGAAACTGAGCGGGGATAGAGCTTGCACAAAGACCTCCGGAGAATGCGGGCATAGCCGCCCGTGTGATGTCGTCAGTCAGGTGTAGAAAGGGCCGACCCACAGACCGCAAGCAGTATAGCCGAAAGCGCACCTGCGGCAAATGACGCGGAACAGGTTGCGAGCGTTCCAACGTTTCTCACGCTAGAAACGCCAACGCCCGACCTTCTTCACCGCTCATCACCAGCTCGAGTGTCCGTCCGCCGGTCGTCGCCGACACGTCGATTACCTTCACCGCCTCAGCGTAGCGCGCGTCGTCGGGCAAGAGCGCAGGCAGCGCGTTGAGCGCCTCATCGAAGAAGGCCTGGCGGAAGGGATTGCCCTGCTCGCCGGGGAAGATCGCCAGCGGGTAGATGTGCGCCTCTACCAGATCCTGGAAGAAGTGCGTACCGTAGGAAAGCGTGGGGCGGCTGGGCCCCTGACCCCAGCCAATCTCGATCAACGCGCGCGAGTTGTAGATATCCGCATACCCGACCTTGACGCCGAGATCGGGATTATTGCTGCCCCAACGGCCCGGTCCCATCAAGATGAAGGATTTCCCTTCCAACCGCTGGTTGATGCGCCCGATCAGCCGCCCCACTTCGAGCTTGTGGAAGGGATCGTTGTTCAGCATGTATTTCTCAGGATCCACGTAGACGATGTAGTCGAT